>JAEINY010000250.1 GCA_016342595.1 Marinilabiliaceae bacterium | reverse complement strand
ACATTTTTTACCCGCTTAATAATTTCTGAATTGTCCATAATAGGTGAGATTTATCTTAGCTACAAGGTACTAAAGCGGTAATGAAATGTAAAGCTCAATAGCATTGTATTTGGTTGAAAAAATGATCTTTTGAAAGGTTATGTTGGATTCTTGAGTATTTAATGGTTGGCGTAAGAAGTAAATCCATTTGAGGCCTCCTGCATCCGTTTGGAGTGTAGGATGGCATTCAACCGGTCCTTCATAACTGGGTGTTGCGCACCATATGAAAGCCTATTTATTGTGTGTAGTTCTTTATCAAATATCATCTATTTGTTGCTATTTATAAAAAAGTTAGTATTTTTACCAACCAATCGGTTGGTTAAAATTAGAATTATGCCCAAAATTGATGGTTATTTAACAAGAGAGAAAATTCTGGAAGTAGCTGAAAAGCTTTTTTCAGAAGTTGGATACGATGCAGCAAGCATAGGTGCAATATCAAAATTAGCAGGTATTAATAAAGCTACTATTTATTACCATTTCAAAGACAAATTAAGTATTCTTCATTGTTTGTATTCAAATATGATTGAACAAATGAAAAACAGGTTAATGCCAATTGATGAATCTAAGATTGACTTAAAATCAAAGATTAAAATGGAATTAAACTTTTTACGAGAAAAGAAAAATATTATTTCTATTCTGTTAATGGAGTCAATGAAAACAAATACTAGTGACGATTCTTTATTTAGAATTGCTTCTGATGGAATTAATAATGAGAAAGCAAGGCTAAATGACCTGACAAA
The DNA here is from genome assembly GCA_016342595.1 of Marinilabiliaceae bacterium. Lineage (GTDB taxonomy): Bacteria > Bacteroidota > Bacteroidia > Bacteroidales > Marinilabiliaceae > JAEINY01. Next base: position 7,568 of record JAEINY010000250.1, on the reverse strand, counting down.
TGCACAAGCGAAAAAGGATTTATTTTTTGTACATGAATTTTTTACAGGTTTTGTACCGATATTAAATTTTGTAGTGCTTGAAGAAAAATATCGAGACTTTTTCCACATTGATGAAGATAAAGTAATTGAAAACTTTATTGAGGCAATAATACGGTCCCATTATAATTCACATATTCAATAAATTTTTTATTCTTTTTTTCAACCGTACGGTTGGTTATTTAAAGTCTATGAATAAAATAGTAACCATTTTACTTACAGTCTCTACAGCAGGATTACTAGCTACAGGCATATTAATGTCTAACTCGATAAGCTCAAATTCAATTTATTCAGAACTACATAGCTTATTATCACTAGTATTCACCATTTGCTTTTTTATACATATAAAAAAGCACGTTAAAAAATTCGTAATCTTTAAAAACAAAAACAATGTATAAGCTAATTACATTTCCTCCATTTTACATTTTGGGCTGCCCTATTTTTTGCTTAATCAGTTATTGTTTATTTCCATATAGTACACTAATAGCTTCTCCTTTCAATTTAGTTGGAGTAATACCTTCAATTATTGGTTTACAAGTTATGACAAAAGCACACAAACTATTTACCAAAAATGAAACGACCTTTTATCTGGAAGAACCTTCCATATTAATTGTGGAGGGCAATTATAAGTTTAGTAGGAACCCAATGTATTTGGGCAGTTTATTAATAATTATTGGATTATCTATATTATTTGGTCATTCAACAGCTCTCATTTCTCCAGTACTGTTCTTCCTTGGCATAAACTTTTTGTGCGTACCACTCGAAGAGAGATTAATGGAGAAAACTTTTGAAAATGATTATTTAATTTATAAAAACAATGTTCGAAGATGGATATAAAAATGAAACAAAATGTAACACTACCTGTAATTGACTATAAAAAATGCAGTGGATGTAACAAATGTGTTATTGCATGTAAAAATAAAGTATTAGAGTTGATAGACATTCGTACACCAAGAGACAAAAACAGCTTTTTCACATTTAAGAAGCTTAAAGCCAATTTAAAAAATCCATTGAATTGTACTAATTGTGGAGTTTGTGTTTCGGTTTGTAGATATAAAGCCATTGCATTTAGTAATAAAACCTTAATAGTATTTTGTTTTATGATACTAACTATTAATACATACTCAAATAACACAGTACCTGATACATTAAGTATTGATGATGCTATTCGTATTGGTCTGAAAAATAATACCAATGAACGAAAGGAAACTACTTTTATAGCAACCTATGAAACAGAGTTAATTACCAACATTATTTCAAAGTACAACAATCTACTCTTCCAACAGGAATGTTATAAAGCGATTGAAAAAACAAAATGGCAAGTAACAAATGAGCTAGGAAAGAAGAAAATCAAGCCACGAAGAAGAGAGGAGTGTAATTTACATTTTCAGTCAATAATTATTGAACTTGATATAATGTTGCTCATGCAATACCAAAAAGTATCAGAGTCAAGGAGGCTGTTGAATGAAATTCTAGGAGTATCTAAAACATGTGATTTTTTTCTTTCAACTCCATTTGATAATGTTTATACTACTTTTAATCCCGTTCTAGACAACAAAAGGAAGAAAATTCCTGTTGAGATAATAACGAGCTATAATAATCAAGTATCTCTATTACAACAGTTAAGACTAAGAAAGCAATTATCTAAACAGCAGTTATACAATACATTGAAATGCCTTAAACTCAATTTCACAGAAATAAAAATTGAAGTTGAAAAACATATTTTCAAACAAATAAAATACCTTACACATCTACTTGAATTAAAAGAGATATACAACACACTTCTAAAACTACTAGTATCATAATTCACTTTACTGGACTTGCTACATTTGACTGGACATTCAGTTAAGCTGCAAAGCGGGGCAAGCTGTGCCATTTTCCCGGCCCACAGCACAGGCACTTTTATAGCGGATAGCTATTGGAATTAGGAACGACTATTACACTTAACCGTTTGAAGCAATAAGGGTATATTCCCTTAGTTGAATTGGAGCGAAGCTAATTGAATAACAGCGAAGCTAAATCATGAGCTCATATTAGAACTGACCTGCGAATAATTTTATCAACAAATCACGCCGATTAGACGTGACGTTTTATTCCCGATGACTTGATGAACCGCCGCATCCGCCAACTAGCGGAAGGTGTGAAAGGTGAACTGGCGGTCAATTGGCCGTCAGTCACCTATTCTACTGGCAACTGAACTTATTTTTCAATTGTAATATAGATTGAAAATGTTCATACCAAGATACCTTGCCCTATGGACAAGGCTGATGGACTTTACTCCTTTGGAGCATTTTCTTGAAGATTTTAGTATAATTGGTTTGCGCCAAAGGTACAAGGTCCTTAAACATAGTCCGACAGGGCTATGTTAATGAATGCGAAATTTTGAGCTCCATGGAAGCATCGTCGGAATACTATTCCTAAACGATGCTTAGATTAATTTCAAGGGCTATTTTTTTTTCACTATTCCAACCCATCCGCCACCAGGTGCCAGGTGTACGGATAATTTAGAAGCGTCCGTAACAGTCAGCGTTTCTTTCTTGTAGTCTGTTGCATTTCGATGGGCATTTTCACCATCTTTCCAAAGTATTAATTCATATTTACCAGCATCCAGAAAACTGAAATCAATCGTAAAATCGCGTGCCGTCCAGTCTGTCATTGCTCCCAGGTACCATGTATCCCCATTTTTACGCGCCATCACAACATAGTCACTCACTTGGGCTTCAAGTACTTTGGTATCATCCCATACAGATGGCACCGGCGACAAAAATTCCATACACTCCGGTTCTTTGTAATAGTGGGTTGGATTGTCAGCCAGCATTTGCAGCGGACTTTCATAAACCACATACATCGCCAATTGATGACAACGGGTGCCCTGACTCATTGGCTTAGACCAAACTGCCCTGAAATCTTTTTGCGCAGCATTTATCATAGCTCCCGGTGTGAAGTCCATGGGGCCACTCACCATTCGAATAAAAGGTAAAGTCACGTTGTGTTCCGGATCTTCCTTATCAATCCACTTGTTTTGCTCCAGGCCAAAAATACCTTCGCGCGTTATCACATTGGGATACGCACGACGCAAACCGGTAGGCTTATAAGACCCATGAAAATCAACCAATAATTTATGATCAGCCGCTTTGCGAGCTATTTTGTGATAATAATTAACCATCCACTGGTCATCACGCTGCATAAAATCGACTTTTATCCCTTTCACTCCCCATTTCTCGAATTGTGCCAGTGCTTCATCCAATTTATCATCCAATGCTTTCCAGGTCACCCATAAAATGATACCTACATTTTTCTTTTCACCATATTGAAGTATGGCGTTCAGATCAACTTCCTTTTTAATCTTCAATACATCTTCCAAATGGTACCACCCTTCATCGAGGATAATGTAGTTCAATCCATATTTTGCGGCAAAGTCAATATAGTATTTATAGGTTTCGGTATTGACACCCGACTCAAAATCCACACCCGTTATGTTCAGGTCATTCCACCAATCCCACGCCACTTTCCCCGGAGTTATCCAGGCCGGATCATCAATTTGCAAGGGTTTGGCCAGTTTATAAACTAATTCTGATTCAACTAATTCCTTGTCATTATCACTCACAATGAGCAAGCGCCAGGGAAAAGGTCGGCTCCCTGTAGTTTTAGCCAGGTAATCAGCATATTTAGTAACGCTTACGTCACGATCACTCGTTTGCTTTGTTTCCAGCGGGAAAGCGGAAAACTTCCCTTTTAAACCATAATCTCCATAACCTTCCAGGAACATCCCCGGATAATCTTCCAGATCCGATTCGGAGATAAATACTTTACGGCCATTGGGCAGGTCAACCAGCGTTCCTGTTGAACAAAAACGTTCAGGTGTAATTTCTGACAGACTTATGTAGGAATAAAGACGTTCCTGATGCGTGTAGATACTCTCCTCTTCGGGAAACCAGATTTTATAATCATTCTTAAAATTAAAAGTAACCTCTTCATCCATCACAGTTATCTGGCCCTTTTGCCTGGTCACCCACCTGTAGGCAGCTCCTTCATTGTAAGCCCTGACTACCAAGCTGTATCCCTTAGAAAATGAAATGGTCATTTCATTACATTCATTGTGGATAACCTGATATTTTCGTTTTACTATTGGAGAAATACTTTCTGTGATATGTTTGGTAGATGTCTTTTTTACTTTAGCTCCTTTTCCTAAGGTAAGACCATTATTTAGGGATAAGGAAATGGGGGATGCCAAAAGAATGTCCTGTTCCTCTTTTTGAACCCGCCATGTAGTGGACTGATCAACATTAACGGAGATAATTAAACGATTATCGGGACTTTTTACCTGGTAGTTTTTGGCAGAAAGGTAGGTACTCAATAATAATACAATAAGTCCCGTGAATAATTTTAGTTTCATAAAAATAGTATTTTAAATATTACTTGTGAAAATAAGTAAATAATACGACACGGACAGAACAGCCCCTTTTACAATACAGTAATTTAGATTTAACAGGAAAGGCCTTACAGCCTCTGGAGATTTCTAACCGCTACGACATTATATCTTATTAAGTAAAAAACAAACGGATGACCACCACATAAAGTGATCATCCAATAAGTCAGCAAAAGTTTATTTAAACTGCGCATCACGCACTGCTTTAAACTCCGAAGTTTCATTCCATTGCGGGTACTGATCGGTATTGGCAACGGCCCACCCCACACGGAAGAGTAATTGAGCATCTTCTACAACTCCGGACAGCTCCCACCACTCTTCATACTCATCACCGGGTTTGTGGTAGCAGTTGTTAATCCAGTACTGCTCTTTTTCGGTCATGTATTCTTTGCCTTTCTCCCAATGGTCATTATTACCACGAGCAAAAATGGCCGGTACGCCTACCCGGGCAAAACTGAAATGATCGGACCGATAATACATACCGGTGTGGGCATTCGGATCAGGTAAGATGTAACGTCCTCGTTTCTCTGCTTCAGTGCGGACTAACTGGTCCAGATCGGATTGACCATAACCGGTTACCATCACATCTTTACATCGTCCGAAGGGTAACATCAAATCGTTATTAATATTGGCCACTGTTTTAGATATGGGATACACCGGATGATCGGCATAATAGCCAGAGCCATTCAGGCCTGATTCTTCAGCAGTGGGAGCCATGAAGACGATACTGCGTCGTGGCTTTTGAGGCATGGCATTAAAGGCACGGGCGATCTCCATCATCCAGGCCAGTGATGTCCCATTATCTACTGCACCATTATAAATGGAATCACCATCCATCTTTTTTCCAATTCCCAAGTGATCCCAATGAGCGGTATAGAAGAGGTACTCATCTGCTAAATCAGTGCCGGGAATTTTACCCAATACATTGTATGATTTGGCCTTCTCCCACTGATTAGTCATGGCCAAATTGGCTTGTACACCCATATTAAAACCCTTGTAACCAGTCTGACGTGCTTCTATGATCAATTGCTCCAGGTCTTTGCCTATCGATGAGAACAGTTCTTTAGCTTTCGCGAAAGTGATCCACCCTTCAGCTTTGCACCGGTTCTTATAATCATCTTCCGGCTGCGGATAAATTTTTGCTGTTGATCCGGAGTTCACCACCACCGACCAGGGATAACCGGCCCCTTTGTCTTGATGAATAATTAACACAGCTTCGGCACCCTGACGGGCTGCTTCTTCATATTTATAGGTCCAGCGGCCATAATAGGTCATGGCATCACCATTGAAGAAATCCGCCTTACCAGACTCCAGACCCGGATCATTCACCAAGACAATCACCGTTTTGCCCTTCACATCCAGATCTTTATAATCATTCCAATTGTATTCAGGTGCCACAATTCCAAACCCGGCAAATACCATATCCGATGCTTGCAGCAGGATATTTTCTTCCAGGCGGCGGGAAAAAGTGATAAAGTCTTCCACATATTGCATTTGCATCGTACCATCCGGCATCACGATGGAGAGCGGCTCCTCTATTCCGCCAATTACTTTCACCAAAGGCACCTCTTGTAAAAAACTATCACCATTTGCGGGTTCAAGACCTATTGATTTAAAAGTAGATTGCAGGTATTCAATGGTTTTAGTTTCACCTGCGGTGAAAGGCTTGCGGCCTTGATAGGCATCACCGGCCAATTCCATGACGTATTCCTTCATCTTGACTTCAGAGATCACTGATTCAGCTGTTTTCAGTTGCTCTTCTTCACTTTGACAAGCCATTAGCAGCAAAGGAATTGAGAGAAAATACAATGTTTTATATAACATACTATTAAAATTTATTGTAGAATGAATTCTAGTAAATAATATTTAATTCCTGTAATACTTTCCTGGTCACTTCAATACGTCGGTTTTGATCAAAAGCCGAGAAATCATCGGCCAACATGTTCGTGGCAAATATATAGGTGTTATCATCTGTCTCTACAAAACCCACATACCAGCCAATCACTTTGTCAGGCATGCAATTACCACCACCTGTTTTACCATACAATCGATAGTGATCGGTTGATCCATACAATATGATGTCTTTAACCGCTTTCATATTTGCTATCGAAAATCCAGATAACTCATTCATGTAGAATTCCTTTAAAAAGTCCACCTGCTCTTTGGCCGATATTTTCAGTGAACCACACAGCCAAAACCGGTCAATGGCACTGGACGCATCATTATTACCATAATTAATTTGTTGAAGGTAGTGATTCATCCTCTCTGCTCCAATACGCCGGGCAATCTCCTGGTAATACCACACCACCGAATACTTTATGGCCGATTGCAGGGTATGATCCTGCAGCCAATACTTAAACGGCTCTCTATCATACATCCAGGATTGATCAGGTGTTCGGATACTATCCCAGGGTAATTTGAATTGCACATCATCCGCCACACCAGACTCCAACGCAAAAAGTGAGTTAGGTATTTTAAAAGTACTGCATGGCGAAAAGCGTTGATGACATTGATCGGGTTGATACATTTGGTAGGATTCCTTATTCAAATCATACAGAACAAAACACCCCTCTACATCTTTGAAATGATGTGATAAATCGATTTGTTGAAACGTCTCTTTACGATCCTCCCGGGCATATAAATACTGGCCCGATAGAGAGCCGATCAGCAATAGTAATAGGATTCTTTTCATTGAATATGTGTTTAGTGCAGATGAAGGTAAAAATAGATATTTAGTTTTCAACATCCATTGGTTAATATCTTATATAAAAATTTAGTAACCTCCCGGCATGAATGCCGTAAGTCCACTAGATAAAATCTAATATCACATCTATGAAAAGTTTCTTTATCGCAACCTTGCTTGCTTTATTACTAACATCTTTATGCTATTCTCAATCTCCCCGGAAACATCCTCAAAAGATGCATCGGAATGAAAACGGTAAACTATTCGTCAATAAGCATCAACCCATGTATTTACATTTGAGCACCTCACCGGATAAGAAGGGTGACACTCAAAAATTAGAGAGTCTAATTCTACTTTACGAACTTAATTTCTTTGATTGTTCCAACTTTTGTTTGTTGTAATTCCAATCTATATCAGCTT
>JAEINY010000249.1 GCA_016342595.1 Marinilabiliaceae bacterium | reverse complement strand
CCATTTGAAGGTTGCTGTTTATCAAATACATTAACACCAGGCAAGGGTTCGCCTTTATCATCGGTCACCATCCCTTTTATGGCATATTGCACCTGACCGGCTTCAGTTAATTGACCTACGGATTGAATGGGTACAATTACCACATTGTCGTCAATCATCTTGAAAGTCAAGCCTGTATTAGACAACAATTCACTGAGCACTTCCGTCACTGAAGCATCCGTCTTATCAACCGTAATGTTTCGTGCTTCCGGCATCATTTCTGATTGAAAATAGATATCCACACCCGTTGACTGCTGAATAATTTTTAAAGCCTCTGTCAATGACGCATTCTTCAGCTTAAGATCCACCTTTTGAGTTTGCGAATACGTTCCGGCAGTTGCTTGAAAATAAACTACTACCACAAATATGAGCATTAAGCGCATAACTTTTTCGAATTTGGATGTACCCCTCCCCAAAGGGAAAAGCCATCGGTTCCACTTTTTTTTCATAAATTTGATGTGTATTAAGTTACTGTTGAGATGTCATCGCCGACATCTTGATAAATCGGGAAATGTTGGTCGCATTTCCCGATTATCATTTTATTTAATTGTTTCTATTTTAATCGTATCATTTATAATGCTGTATTTAATTGGTATCATGAGTCCTATAATCTGCAAGGTTCGATCTAATGATGCAGATTTCTTAATGGTTCCGTTAAAGTGTTTTCCGGTAAAATCTGATTCATTATAGATCACTGTGACGTCGTGCCATTTCTCAATCACACTTACTAATCTACTAAACGGCGCATTTTGGTATTCATAACGCCCCAGTGACCATACTTTCACACCACTAACATCGGCCACTTGACGAACCATTTTTTCTGTTGATTGATCGTAAATGACCTGCATTCCTGGTTTAAGTATTAGTTGATGCTGATTACAACTCCATTCAATGGAGCCTTCTTCCAGGGTCGTTTCAAAAAGTGTTTCATCAGGATAGGCACGTATGTTAAAACGGGTTCCCAATACTTTTACTTGCTGACTACCGGAATGTACTACAAATGCTTTCCTGGGATCTTTCGTCACATCAAAGAATCCTTCACCCTCCAACTCCAGGGATCGTTCTTGTTCACCAAAATCAAGTGGTACCAGTAATTTTGATCCGGCATTGAGCGTTACATTGGTCCCATCCGCTAATAGTACTTGAGATATCTGCCCTTCAGGTGCTACAAAAGTGTGATGGACCATTGTTTTTGTTCCTTTATCAAACAAAAAAAACGGTTGTTGACCAATGAAAAAGGCTACAATAATAGCAGCTGCCACACTGGCCACTCGTAACCAAGGTCCTATTCTTAAGTGACGACTATTGAAATACAATTTACTTCTAAGTTTCTTCCACTCCTGGTTTTGGTCATAAGGTATGGACTGTAATTTCATTCCACTAAAATCCCAGACATCCTTCAACCTATAATATTCTTCACGTAATGCTGTATCATTTTTGATTGATTTCAGAAAATCAGTTTCCTCCTGTCCCTTCACATCACCCTTTAAATATCGTATAATGTCTGATTCGTCAAAATTCATTTTAATCCCTTTTATAGAGTAGTTCCAAAAACAGGGGTGTACCCCTACCTCAATTTTTAACTTTTTTTGATTTTTTTTACTTAACACATCCTAACACACTACTAAAGTGGGCGTTTGAAGTATACCTTTTTTAATGAATTTCATCTCCTGTAAAATCAATAATCGCTTATTCCGATTTTATAATGAGTAGGCATCCTAAATCAACTATCTGAAATCCGTAGTCGTAAATCAACTCAACATCTCACCCTGGCCCTCTCCATCAAGGAGAGGGCTGGGGTGAGGTGTTGAAAACTTTTGCTTCACATCGTCAATTACAGATCTTAAATTTCAGCTCTAAAATCAATAGCTTCTCTTACCAAAACCGGCCCAACAACATCAATAATGGCAGATAATCTTTGAGTTCACGACGTAAGTGGTGCAGCGCCTTGGAGATATGCTTTTCAACGGCTTTTTCGGAAATAGCCAACTGCTGAGCAATCTCTTTGTTTTTAAGGCCTTCTTTGCGACTTAGCATAAACACCTGCAAACACTTGGGAGGCAATTGAGCAAGCGCTTCCTCCAGTTTACCATCCAGTTCCTTTTCAATTAAACTATTAATGGCTTCCGGATCTTTTTGATAGAAATTTAATTCCTCCGAGGTTAGATAGAGTTCATCCGTACTAATCATTTTACCTTTGTCCGACTGATTTCGCAAGTGCTTTAAACACATATTCCGAATCACGCCAAAGAGGTAACGATTTAATGAAGTGGTCACCATTAATTGCTTCCTGTTTTGCCAGATGTAGATAAAAGCTTCCTGCACCACATCACGGGCCACCATGTGATCCACAAACTTACAAGCATAATAAAACAAGGAAACATTATAGTGCTCAAAGAGCTCCTGAAAAGCTTTCTGATCATCGGCACATAACCGACTTAACCATATTTGATCTGTTTCTTGCACCCCGTCTAATAATTCGGTCAAATATAACCATTCAAAAAAGATATCCTAATGAAATGAAAGATCACAGTAGCGAGGAGCACTGGGCTTGCTTAGCTAAAGACAAAGGGTTAACAAACACTAAAAACAGCTCCCTAATTTCCTGACAGCTAACACATCTATCCATGCCAGGTTCCCTTTTCACTTCCAATCCGCCCCTATTTGCATCAAACACCTCCCCTTATGTGACACGTCCGAACTCAGATTGGTTCAATTTTGTCAAAAAAAGGCAGCATTTTCTATCAAAACCGGACAAGCCAGACTCTTTTTATAACGAATCCGACTCAAATAAAGCCCAGACCAGAGTTCAGCAGGATTGGCTTTGACTGAAAACAAAACCCGGCAGCGCCTTTTTTAGAGAACTTTGACTCTTTGGGATACTCAATCGACCCTTTTTCATTCGAAAAGCACTAAAAAAAAGCAGCCGCTTGAATCAAAACCTGACAGGCCTGGCCTTTTTCTATACTAATTCGACTTTATTTAGTGGTCGTTTGGCCTTTCGAAGAGGTTAATTGGTGTTCGTAGGACCCTCATAATTGCACCTTCCTGGTACCTGTTGAACCATCAAAACACTAACTATTTCTGTATAGTATAAAATACTGAAACCAACTGTTTATGAAAAACATTTAGCAAAATGATATTGGTAAGTTTTCATAGTTTTCTTCATTAAATTTTAAAGGCTCTGTGCCCGTTTCCTTTTCCTGAACCTTGCCCGCTCTGTGCAATTCTTTTTTTTAAAAAACACACACAAATACAGTCCGGTTATTCCGTTACAATTCCTAAGGTTTAACACCTGGAAACAAGGCTTAGGTGATAAACAAAAACCCTAATTTCTAAAATGCAAACCTTAGGAGTGGATGCTAACCGACTGCCAGATAACTTATTTGAATATAAATCAATCGGCAATTCGAATGTAGCCAACTTTATTTGAATTCCACCGGCTTTCGATTGATCCAGTTTCCTCTGGTGAAATCGGGAAAATATTGGGGTGCACTGTTTTGAGCGATTGAAGCTTCCGAAAGCGGCGTAATAGCACTCCAGGCAGCCGCATCATACACATCCAATACCGGCTGACGATTTTCTTTCACAGCATTGATAAACTCCCTTGTAACAAAGAAATCCATGCCTCCATGACCTGAACCGGCAGCTTCTTGTTCATACTTTTTCCACAATGGATGATCATATTTATCCTGCCATGCTTTAAAATCTTCCCAACTGTGTCCTTTGCTTTGGCCTTCCACAAAAATACGCCTTGTGCCCATGTCAAAGTCGGTCAGCCCGTCCGTTCCCTGCACCCTGAATCCTAACGAATAGGGCCGTGGAAGATTACAGTCGTGTGTGACAATAATCGTTTCGCCATTAGCTGTTTTAATGGTAGAAGTAATCACATCTCCTTGTTTCCAGGGCAATTTGACATAAGGATGATCTGCACCGCCTTGTTCTTCAATATAATCTTTTAACCCGACAGCCTTAGAAGCTGTTGAAGTCAAATACAGAAAGCGATTTCCACGATTAATATCCAACATGGCAGCAATTGGTCCCAAACCATGGGTTGGATACACATCGGCATTGCGCTTTAGAGAGTGCTGCGTTCTCCAGCGTGCTTCACTTTTAGCATCCTCCCCAAACTTCAAACCATTGTTAAATTTAACCCCTAACAAACTATGCAGATATCCACATCTGGCATGCACAATTTCACCAAACAGTCCCTGTTTCACCATGTTCATGACAGCCATTACATCCCGGCGGTAATTCACATTTTCAAGAATCATACAAGGCATCCCCGTTGCTTCCGAGGTGTTCACCAAATCCCAGCACTCTTCAATGGTATTGGCGGCTGAAACTTCTACTGCCGCATATTTACCTGCTTTCATGGTTGCCACGGCCATTCTGGTATGCCACAACCATGGCGTAGAAATTATTACACCATCAATATCCTCACGCTGTAACATTTTTTCAAAGGCATGCTCTCCATCAGAATAAACTGTGACCTCCGTATGACCTGCGTCAGTCAGTTTTTTTTGAGATTGTGCAATGGCTTCAGGATCTATATCACAGATAGCAGTGATTTCAACCCCTTCGGTTTTGGCAGCTCGTATAAGATGCCCGCGGCCCCGGCCACCTAAACCGATAAAGGCAATATTGACAGTACCTGAATTTTTCTTTTTCCCCTTTTTTATTTTAGCATTTGTAATTTGTGGTACAATGGCCAGGCCGGCACCAGCCATGGTTGCTTTCTTTAAAAAATCTCTGCGACTTGAACTCATAACTTCATTTATTGATTTAAATAACAAGAAGCTAAATCTATGTTCTGCAAGGGTAACAAAGGGGGGAATAAAAGGAGGAACAAATAAAAAAACTACCTTTTCCACGCCATATTCTCTACCATTTTCTGATATTCGATATGGAATGGGTGACCATAAAGCTCTTTGTAAATTTTTGTGAAACTTTCATATTCATTTTTAGCCTGACCGTGTTTTCCAGCTGTTACGAGTTCGTGTATTAATATATTTAAAGCTTCTTCGTTTAAATGATCAAAAAGCAACATCAATCGTGCAAGCTTAATGGAAACCCCTGATGCATTTTTTTTATCCAAACTGGCATAGATACGCGACAACAAATCGATCACTTCATTTGATAGTTTACTTTTGAAATTATCAAGCCATTCCACTCCTATATTTTGCAAAATATTGCCATTCTTCAGCATATCGAATAACTCGTATATATAATGAGAATCCAGCTCTCCCTTATCCAGTTGGTCTTCAATAATTACTCTGATTCTATTGTATTCACAAATATCGACAAACAAATCGGGAGCTTTTTCAACACTCCATTTTTTATCCTTATAAACAATATTTAATCCCTCTATGTCATTCAGAATCTTTCTTATTTTTTTAATATTAGTGCCCCGATTGTCTTTCGCCTTGTCTTTGGGAGCACCAGGCCAAAAGGCATCCGTTATTTTATTGATACTGACCCCATTTTTATTTTCTTCGCAAGACAAAATCAGAAAAGACAATATTTGCCTTAACAGCGGTGAAAACCGGGGGCTGATTTCTCCATTTTCTTTGGAGATAACACAAAAGTTTCCAAACAGACAGATACTATCCCGAAGCATTAAATCTCTTTCTGATTGAAACACATTATTTACACCGATTGCCATATCAGTATCAGCACCCTTCCTTCTTTTTGTTTTTCTAAAAATGAAAAATCCGATCATTATCGCTAAGGTGATTAGGCTCCCCAACCAATATGACAAAGAATTATCACCTCTGACCTTCATGTGATACAGCTTTACTATCTCATTCGATGATAAGCCTCTATCCCAAACCCGTAATTCATCAATAGCCCCATAAAACTGTTCGCCCCACACATTATTACCAATAACTAAGGAGTGAGTTGTGGGATTAATTTCGGACGTAAAGGTTTCGCCAGCTTTTTCTCCATTAATAAAAAACTCAACCGTGAAATTTGGATTAAATATAACTGCAAGATGATACCATCTATTCACCTCAAGTACCCGGTCAATAACGTGATCTTCTATTGTAGCAGTTGTAAAATCAGGTTTCCCTGCCTTTAGTTTTAAAGAAAACGAAGTTCCAAAACCAATAATACCCATGAAATTACAAATACTATCAGGTTTTACCCACAAAGAAATACTAATAGGCGTATTAAAATTTAAGGCACTTTCCTTTGAGTAATCCACAAATGAATTTTGTTTTGAAAAATGCAATACACGGCCTCTTTCTGTATCCGTGATAAACACAGCATCTTTCACGATAGTACCTGTCCACTCTGGCTCTACTTGATTCGCTGCGCTATTATCAAATGGAAAATAATGAAGAAGCTTTTCATCCATTGAAATATCAAAAGCCGTCAACAGCCGGGGAACATCGTCCATTCCAATATTGTGAATGACTTCTCCAGGAATAACATGGTACCCATTCTTATACGGAAAAAAGATCTGTTCGTCCCCTAATAAAGGAAATGAAAACACTGCCGGCGTAATTACGCCAGGATATTGATTCCAATACACCTCATTCAACAAATCCTCCTTATAGTGTACCATACCTTTAAATCGACGTGTCTGATTTAAGCTATTCACAAGGTTCAGTAAGCCTTTCTTTTCCACAGAAGAGGCCACAATGAAATTAGGTATTTTTCCGGTCAGATTCCAGGTCGTATAACAATCTCTTAACAGGGCACTTGCGCTTGATGCTTCTGAATAAAAAAGAACCATCTTATATAAAGGATCAGCAGAAAACCGGTTAGCATATTTTCGCTCCTGCTGAATTTGTTCAATTGATGTGGATGCAATATTTTCAGCGAAAATAGCAACAACTTGAATGTGGTGATCTTTTAAAGAATCAATTTCCGGCCAACACTCCTGCCCTTGCCGGGTAAATAATCTAGATGAAAACCTTTTAGAAAGCTCTTCTTCCACCATTTCCCGCCGAAAGTCACCTTGAAGAAGTAATGATATAATTGTATGCTGATCTGTTTCCAAAAAAAGACTTACCTGAGTCAAAACGTCATGGAATGAAACTGAATTTTCACCTTGATGGAGCACAACACACTCACCATCTACCTCCTCTAAATCTAACAAAAAAGCTTGAGCCCCCCTATTCAGCCTTTCACTCACCTGGCTACTTCCTGTCTCACATACAAATGCACAATCATCAAGTAGCCATCCATTTTGGGCAAGCCCCGGCAAAGAACTACAAATGAGTAAAACGAAAAATCCAATGTAAGATAAAATTCTTTTCCCGGTCACTACAGCTAATCTTTTATTAATAACAAGGGTAAAGATATAAACAATAATAAAACAGTATTTACAATACTTAACGAATCAATAGCGCAACCAGCCAGCTATGGTGCGAACCGACTTATTGCAATAGCGTAAAGAACGGTGCAGTGGAGGCGAATAGAAAGAAAAGTTATTAAACGCTTAGGGGATAACTTTTACCAACATGTTGTTCAAATTCAAAGTAACATCCCCCTTGTGGCTTCAATTAATAATTAAACATTAATAATTGATTTAGTACTTTACTTAGGAAAATACTCTGTGCCCTTATTATTTTTTCTCCTAAACTCTGTGTAACAATTTGATGAATTATCACAAAAATCAAAACTTGTTTTTTGAACAACACAGCAATTACCCGTGAACACCCGGTTGAGTTCTTTGTTTACCAAAACAATTGCCAACTTGCCAAATAATAATAACTTTAAAAATTACATTATTATTAACACATAACCTTAACAACAAACACATGAAGAAAATAATCATCATACTACCCGTTCTAATCTTACTTTTCACCGCCTGTTCCGGGATAAAAACCTCCACGGACTACGATAAAACAGTTGATTTTTCGACCTTCCAAACTTTCGAATATTATGGTTGGGACAAAGGCAGTGATCATATTTTACGCCCTTTTGACAAGGAACGTATTGAAAAAGCTTTTGCCGAAGAGTTTGATCGCCGTAACCTAAAACAAATAGATAAGCTCAAAGGAGGCGATTTAATTGTGACCCTATTTATTGTGACGCAAAATAAATCGCAAAAAACGGCCACCACTACTCATATTGGAATGGGCATGGGGCGTCCTTATGGCTATCATTATTACTATGGATATGGTCCGGGTTGGGGCTGGGGATCAAGTATGGGTGGATATACGGAGATTCACACAGTAGACTATAAAGTGGGTACCCTGATGTGTTCTGTATTCGATGCCAAAAATAAACAACTGGTATGGCAAGGCGCTGCCACCAAAACCATTGAAGAAGATCCAAGAATGCGAGCCAAGAGTATCCCCTATGCGGTGAAG
>JAEINY010000248.1 GCA_016342595.1 Marinilabiliaceae bacterium | reverse complement strand
TCTGAAATTTTGTGTTTTTCCAGGTAAATTAGTTTTTCTTTACCAGATTCATCTTCTGTATATACACCTACATCAATCCAGTCGTTTATGTTAGTAGGAGTTTCTATGCCTAAACTATCTGCCCGGTACTTTAAGGCATCTGCTTCAATACTGACCAGGTAACGGTCTTGTCCGGCGGATTCATAGGTCACTTTTTCTGTTTTATTCTCAAAAAGAGTGATGGTTTCAAACATATCGGTTAGCAAATATTTTAAGCTATCTGGCGTTACCTGTTCAAAATACGGCATCAGATCCAGTGTGGTCGGGTAGCGATCTTCGCGATAGGCCCAGTCGTTCAGGTATGCTCTCAGTGCATTGTTTACGCTGTCTTCTGAGATATAATCCTGTAGTGCATACATCAGTACCGCTCCTTTTCGATAGTGGATGTAACCTTGATTCTCGCACTCTACTATTGGCATCTCTTTTTTACGTTCTCCGGCGCGTCCGCGTAAGTAACGATCCATTTCATATTTTAGAAACTTCTGCATGGTTTCTTCTCCATAGTGGTGCTTCATGACCATTAAGGACGAATATTGGGTAATGGCTTCGCTTAACATACCATTTCCTTTCACCTGTGCTTCAGTCACCTGGTGGCCCCACCATTGGTGTCCCACTTCATGGGCCGTGACATAGAACGGATAATCCACATCTTCCTCGTCATCAATATTGGCAATGAACCCAATACCTTCGGAAAAGGGAATGGTGTTGGCAAAGGATTGAGCAAAGGTGCGATAGCGTGGAAATTCCATGATTCTCAGTTGTCTGTATTGATATGGACTGAAATTCTCACTGTAATAGGAGAGGGATTGTTTCATGGCCTCCATCATTCGATCCAGATTGTATTCATGCCCCTTGTGGTAATAGATTTCTAATTCTACATCGTTCCAATGGTCGCGTTTCACTTCGTAACGCGCTGAGACCATGGAATAGTAATTCACCATGGGTTGATCCATTTTATAATGGAAGTAACGACGTCCATTTTCTTCCCATTCTTTTTGAAGATAACCAGGGGCGATGGCAATTTGATCTGGAATGGTACTCATCACGATTTCAAAATTGACACGGTCGGCATCATCTCCAAATAAATTCATGGAGGTACCAATGGAATCGGTGCGTGCCATCATGCGCTCTTTGGGTGCCAGATCATACTCTTTTCTGGTTTTTTCTTCACTCAATTCAAAACTGCTATTATAGCCTAATGCCGGAAAAACAGTATTGTCGAAGAAGGTGCCGTTGTAAAGAATGCGTCCCGGAGAGCTGTTATCTTTAAAACCAACCGTATTTAATGCCGTTTTGAAACTCATTTTAATACTGTCACCAGGCTGCAATGCTTCATCCAGATGATAGATGGAGTAATAATGCTTTTGGTACGTTGAATCCAGTTTGGTAGAACGATCAAATGTCAGATAGTTCAACTGATAATCTTTACCAGGCATGCGTTGGATATGAATATCAGGAATAATCTGAGCTGTTTTATTTTTCAGATAATAAAAACCTTCGGCTACATAGCTACGCTTGCTAGGGTAGAGGTCGACCTTTAGATTCACATCAACGATACGTGGTTGGGCAATGAATTCATAGTGTTTCAAATCTTTTTCATAGTTGGCCGCCTCCAGTTCTTGTTCTTCTTCGGTTTGGAATTCATTAAGAATCGTAGTGTTGTAGAAAATAAAGGCACCGGAACCGATAAAAATGGTGAAAAAAGCCATTGTAACAATGAAAACAGGACGTGTAAAATTTAATCTGCTCAGTGCTAAACGGGTTTTAAAACCTGTGTTGGTACCTCTGATGGCAAAAAGGATAGCGCCAATAAATAGTATAACAGAGAAACCAAACCAGTAAGATGTTTTCCAGTTGAATGGGGTGAAGAAATGAGCATAGGTATTCATGTCGGAGTATTGCCCCAGGCCAGCGGATGCAAATTGCCACAAACTGTGTTCTAATCCAATTAAATCCATTACACCCAGGAAAATATACAAGGCAATCTGGATGGTATAACCGATGAATTTGTTATTCACCATCACCTGAATAAAGAATCCCAGGAGTGTGAAAAGAACCAGATAGTTAAATGTTTGTGTAAAAAGAGTAGTGAAGTAGATGTCCAGTTCAAATTTAAAATAGCCGTAAGAGGCCTGGATAATGACACCAACAACAATTAACAGTAACAGTATTACCGAAAAAGATAGAACCAAGCCGAGAAATTTGCTAAAAAGATTAGCGAAATTAGAAACTGGCATCGCATCATAAATTTGATCCAGTTTGCTTGAACGCTCTTTCCAAACCATTTCACCGGTATAGAAAACGATTAGGATGAAAAAGAACAAGATGAATGACGACATGAGTCCAACCATTGTATATGTGGTTGGGTGAATGGTGGTACCATACATTTTTGCCACCTGAAAGGAGTTCATGATGAGCATGATAAAACCACACATTACGATGCCTATAAAGGGGTATTCCCGAATGGTGCTTTTGAAGTAAAACAGTGATTGACGAATAACTTGCTGAACTTGTGAAAGCCAGTCAAAATGCTGATTAGTAACTGGTATAGCAATATCTTTTAAATTGACGGTGTGCTTCTTTTGTTTGCGTTTGCGCGTAATAAGAGGTTTTCGAATCACATTAAAGGAAAAGAATCGAGCCAATGTCACAAAGCTTAAAATTGAAACAGACAACCATATCAATCGGTTGTATAAAAATAGTCCCGTCAGTGAAATGAATTCAGTATTTTTCTGAGCGATGGTCCAATAGCGGGTTTCCATGTGGATGGTGTTAATCCCAAATGGATCCAGTAAGGCAGCTATTTTTTGATTTTCCAGTTCGCCTATCAGGCTGTTGGCAATGATATATAATACCAGTAGGATCATTCCCTGAAGATATACTGTGAGCATCTTTCGGCTTAGTGCCCCGGTACAGAAGAAAAGGGTTCCCATTACTAGCATGTTAGGCAATAGGATGGTGCTAAAAGGATACGCGTAATTTGAAAAGTTAAACGGCAACATGTCGGGATTATCACGAATAGGGATTAATTCACCAATCACCATGCCCCAAAGTAAACCGGAGCTGACCAGGATGAGAATGAGAAACGATCCTAAATAGCGGCCCAACAAGTAATCAATCTTACGAATAGGGTTGGTGAACATCAACGATTCTGTTTTATGCTCAAAATCACGTATTACAGGAACACCCATTACAGCAGAGGCAATGAAACACAAAAAAATTCCCAATATCGCCATGATGTTCATAATACTGGCAGGGGCATTTTCTTTTACCTGGCCGGCACTTCCACCAACAGTAATGATCTCTGAGGACATGACGAAGAAACCAATGATCAGGAGCAGGCCAAAGTAGATATAAGTCGCCGGCCTTTTTAACCGGTAATTTAATTCAAAGGTTAATATATTATACCACATAGTTATTTCTTATAGCTTTTGATTAATTCGCACAAACGATTTCATTGTCTTGAGTCACTGTTTTTGGTTCGGGTGCATTAATGATAGAAAAATACACATCTTCCAAATCGGGTTCAATGCTTACAAATCCTTCTGCCGGTTGTGTGGTGCTATAAACATGAATCTCGGGACGTCCGCTGACGCGTTTATCTGAGATTACCTGGAAGTTTTGTTTGTATTCCGGTAATTCTTCTTTGGTAATAATCTTCTTCCAGATCTTGCCTTGAATGTCATCCAGTACTTGAAGTGGATTACCACGTAACATCACTTCGCCTTGATTGAGAATGGCCATATCGGTACACAGCTCTTTCACATCATCTACAATGTGGGTACTTAGGATCACAATGGTATTTTCTCCCAATTCACTTAATAAATTAAGAAAACGGTTACGTTCAGCGGGATCTAAACCTGCAGTAGGTTCGTCTACAATAATGAGTTTGGGATTGTTAAGCAGTGCTTGTGCAATGCCAAATCGTTGCTTCATACCACCGGAATAGCCACCCAGATTTTTCTTGCGATCATTGTATAAGTTCGTTTTGTGCAAGAGGGCTTCCACTAACTCATTGCGTTCTTTACGATTGGTAATACCCTTTAATACGGCCAGGTGATCCAGCAACATCTCCGCATTTACGCGTGGATAAACGCCAAACTCTTGAGGGAGGTAACCTAAAGTTTTCCGAACATCCAGTTTTTCTTTCAATACGTCGATGGCCCCTAAATAAATGGAACCCTGATCTGGTTCCTGAAGAGTGGCAAGGGTGCGCATTAATGTAGATTTACCAGCTCCATTGGGCCCCAGCAGGCCAAACATCCCTTTTTCTATGGTCAGGTTGATGTTTTTTAGAGCTTGCACCCCGTTGGGGTAGGTTTTGGATAGATTTTCAATGATTAGTTTCATTCGAATGGGGATTAGTTATATTTTAATATACTCATCTTTATTATAAATGCTGATTTCTTCAAAAGGGTTGCCTTTGTTAGTGATATTTCATATTAGTGTTACTTATTCAGTGGTTTAGGTAATTATTTTATAAAAATTAATACAAGATTTTGGCGTAAATCCTAATGGGATTGTAATATTAGTAAAAAGTTTATTTTCATGCTAATTATTTTAGCATAAAAATATAAAGTTTTTCTGTTTATTTGAAAACGTCTTGCATCTGGATACTACCATGTGATAATCTATTGGTAATTGGTATCAATTCCAGTGATTTTATTTCCGAATAGATATGGACGGTTTATCTTTGTGTGCTTAATAATTTTTAGGAAGGGGGTATATATCCCTGAATTCTTAATTCTCAGAACAGAAAACTTTATATTAAAAAATATGACAGCACACGTAATGTTTTATCTGATTATAGCCATCCTTGTATTTCAATTTTTATTTGATAGATGGATGGAATATCTTAATAAAAGTAAATGGCAATCTGATATTCCAGCTGAGTTAGAGGGTATCTATGATCCTGAGAAGTACAAGCAACAACAATTATATAGAAAAGCCAATTACGGTTTCAGTTGGTTGGGCGATGTATTTAGTTTGGTAGTGATATTAATGGTTCTGGCTTTTGGTGGATTTGCCTGGCTCAATGAATGGGTAATACATATGACTGATCATTTGATTTTACAATCGTTGCTCTTTTTTGCTATCATTGCGGTAATCTCAGATATTATTCAGTTACCCTTTGGGATATATGGCACCTTTGTGATTGAAGAGCGTTTCGGTTTTAATAAAACCACCCCTAAAACCTTTGTTTTGGATCATCTTAAATCTCTTTTCCTGGGGGCATTAATTGGCGGGCCTGTTTTGGCAGCCATAATTTGGTTTTATAGTCAAACGGGATCGGCATTTTGGATTTACGCCTGGGCCCTTTCAAGTGGTTTTATGATACTGATGACGATGTTTTACACGTCCTGGATCTTACCCTTATTTAATAAACAGACTCCTTTGGAAGCCGGGGAGTTGCGCAGTGCCATTGAGACCTTTTCTCAAAAGGCAGGATTTAAGCTGGAAAATGTGTTTGTAATGGACGGATCCAAGCGATCTACAAAAGGCAATGCCTTTTTCAGTGGTTTGGGAAGCCGCAAGCGAATTGTACTCTATGACACGCTCATCAGTGATTTAAATACCGATGAGATTGTAGCTGTGTTGGCCCATGAAGTGGGTCATTCTAAATTGAAACACACTTTATGGGGGACGCTAACCGGACTTTTTCAAACCGGGGCGATGCTCTTTTTATTTAGTTTGGTTGTGAATTCTCCATTACTGTCCGGAGCATTAGGTGTTGATGAACCTAATTTTCACATTGGATTATTGGCATTTGGTCTCTTGTATGCACCAATCTCCTTTGTCACTGGCCTGATCATGTCAGTAGTGTCGCGTAAAAATGAATATGCGGCTGATGCCTATGCTGTTCAGTTCAATTTGGGAGATGCATTGGTTTCTGGCTTGAAAACCATGTCTGTGAATGCGTTAAGTAATCTCACGCCGCATCCCTGGTATGTGTTTTTTCATTATTCACACCCATCACTGTTGCAGCGGGTGAAAGCCATTAAAGATTTAACGGATAGTCAGCAATAAGTTTGATTCAGAGGATACGCTGATTGTTGATTAGAATTAACGATAAACGAAAATATGAACCTGGAGATTATTACAATAGGAAACGAACTGCTCATCGGGCAGGTAGTCGATACCAATTCAGCCTGGATGGGTGTTGAGCTCAATAAAAGGGGATTTGATGTGAGCCGTGTGACTTCCGTACAAGACACTGCTGATGCCATTATCAGCTCACTTAAAGAGGCTCTGGATCGTGTCGATATTATATTGATGACCGGAGGGTTGGGGCCTACCAATGACGATATTACTAAGAAAACCCTGGCTGAATTCTTTGGGGTCGGTTTGGTGTTCAATGAACAAGCCTATGCTGATCTTTGTGAATTGTTAAAAGGACGTGTTTCTCATATCAATGATCAAAATAGAGGACAGGCCTATGTACCTGAAAATTGTGAGGTGATTCGCAATCCGGTGGGGACAGCACCTGTTATGTGGTTTGAGCAGAATGGTAAAATCATTGTGTCCATGCCGGGTGTTCCGTCAGAGATGAAACAGGCCATGGAGTATGAGATCATGCCCCGTTTAACAAATAGATTTCCAACGGGGCACATCATTCATAAGACAGTGCTGGTTTATAATATCCCAGAGGCTGTTTTAGCCGAACAATTGACCGGGTGGGAGAGTTGTCTTCCTTCGTTCATTTCATTGGCTTATTTGCCGGCTCCGGGGCGCATTCGCTTGCGTTTGTCAGCCCGAAGTCAAGATGAGCAGACGGCACAGGCTGCTATTGAAAAAGCTGTTAAAGAGTTGTATCCCATTATTGGGGATCATATTTTTAGTGAAGAAGATAAAAGTGCTCAGGAATTGTTGGGGGATCAATTACGGGGATCGGGTCTAACCGTTGCCGTAGCAGAGAGTTGTACCGGTGGAAGGATTGGGCATCTGATAACATCAATTGCAGGTAGTTCCGAGTATTTTGTTGGGGGAGTAATGGCCTATGCCAATGAAGTTAAGCATGAGCTATTAAAAGTGACGAATGATGATTTAATGAATCATGGTGCCGTCAGTCAACAAGTGGTTGAACAGATGGCTTTGGGGGTAAAGGCACTTCTCGGGACAGATTATTCAGTTGCTACTAGTGGCATTGCCGGACCGGGTGGAGCAACGGAGGAGAAGCCTGTTGGAACAGTTTGGATTGCAGTAGCAGGGCCTGATGGTGTGAAAAGTGAATTATTTTGCTTTGGTGGATATCGGGAACGAAATATTCATCGCTCAGCTGATATGGCATTAATTTTGTTGATTCGGCTAATTGAAGGAAAGTATTAACCAGATATTTGTTTTGTTATCTGTAGATTACAGGAGGTCAGCTAAATGAATAGCTGATCTTTTTTGTTCTGTTAAAGATAGTGATATGAGTAAATGCTCTATTACTCATTAACCTTGGTAATTTATAATCGCGAAATTAAAATGTACACTTGTTAATGGTTCGTTTATTTTATAGGCATACTTTATTGATACCGCACCGCGCCCGTAGGGCAATGGTGAAGGGTGGAATATTAAAGTGCCAAGGCTTGGCCGTGATAGCTCTGAGTATGGCGTAATTTTAGTTAATAGACGCGCAATCTGTAAATCGCAGTTACTATCATCAGTTATTGTGTGGCCAAGGCCTATTATGTTTTAACTTTTCAAAAACGTGAAAAAAATTTACGTTTTTTTTCTTCTATGCAACAAGCCCTATCTCAGACACCATCTGCGATACAGCCCTGTCAAACTGCTCATAAGCTTCTTCAATTTTAGAGGAAGCCTGAACGTGTTGCTTCAAAGCCTTTTTGCATCGCTTTGACATCAAGGGATTTACAAAATGAGAGTAATTAAAAATGGAGTAAAAAAGCCACACGTAACCTTACTCGGTAAGCTAATAATAATGAGATCCTTGCTTCTTTTTTTTACAGCTCCTCGCTCCCTTAATTTACGCAATTCATAGGCTATTTTTGCAGGTTTCCATTCGAACCCAATTTTTTACCCAAATCCTTATTACGGAAACCTGATATATGGAAGTTAGTACTCAATAAAACTTCAAAAAACGCTCGTTGATGTTCTTTACGCAGATCAGGTGCTGCTACTTTTTGCCCCTAGCCTGTGGTAATGGTTTGCTGGTACTTGTCAAAGACTTCCTCCGATAATAAACTAATATCTATATCCTGAAGTGTATTAAGGTAGCGGCTATTGCAACCA
This sequence comes from Marinilabiliaceae bacterium, assembly GCA_016342595.1. Lineage (GTDB taxonomy): Bacteria > Bacteroidota > Bacteroidia > Bacteroidales > Marinilabiliaceae > JAEINY01. The sequence continues at coordinate 144 of JAEINY010000248.1, read as the reverse complement.
TATCCATACCAATAATATGCCTGTAAATTACAGGCTGACTTTTTTAGCTTTAACCCGTGCAAAACCGGATTGTTAATAGTGGTTTCGACACGAAGCAAACAGCCGCTTTTATTATAACACTTGACGGAATTTTTTTCCAACCAA
>JAEINY010000247.1 GCA_016342595.1 Marinilabiliaceae bacterium | reverse complement strand
TTAATTTTTTAGTCATTTCACACTAGCCTGACTGTTTGTCTATTGAAAGGTACCTGTGTAAAATCAGAATTCCTGTCCAACGACGCTTTGAATAATATAACTAGTCAGGTTAAACCACGCCTCTGCAGCCTGCTGGGTCATCTTCCCACTCTCTACACTGTAATCAATTACATTGGGAAAATACTCAGGAGCAACATATAAATGAGTAATCAATTGGCCAAGGGGACTTAAAACAGCAACAACCAGTGCAATTACTACCCCTGCAATAAAGCCTTGCTTCCAGGTCATCAGTCCGCCTAAGGCTTTGTTCCGCTTCTCCCTGAGGGCAATCACATACATGATCACTGCAGGTATCACAAAAAAATTGGTATAAACAGCGTGCTTTGAAATGAGCTCACCGTGCCAGCCCATCAGGTTTTCAAACACCATCCACAATAAACTAATGGCAAAAAAGATAATGCCCCACTTCAATTCCATGGCAAATTTCCGCATAATGCAAGATTTTGATTAATTCAAAACAAACATCAACTTACAACTTAACAATTACATTGTCAATACATTCCATACACCACCTCCTTGAATGAAATACTCCCAGGTACACACCATGACTTTTATTGGATTTACCGGTGTATTGAGTCATACAGCCAGCGTTCTTTTTGGCATGAACATTGTTAATCATTATTTGGTTTACTTTGGGGTTGCCCTTAGGACCAGGTGCTGGATTGTTTTATGAAATATTACATTAACCCAACCTGGACGAGCCTGAAAAGAATTTTCAACAAGCAAGTATCAAGCCAAGATAAAAGCATCAAGTTTCTAAACAAAAAGAGAATATTATTTTACCAGAAGATACGCGAATTATACTGATAAGAATCTAACAAATTTAAATGAATTGATTGAAAATGAGACAACTTAATGATATAAATTAAAGAATTTGCGTTAGTTTTCATTTTTTATAGCCGGTCAGCAGGAGTGTTGCCGGCTATTTTCATTACAAAAAACCCGATAAAAAACTAGTTTTCATCAGGTTATTTATCTTAATGATTAATTTTTCTTCTAATTATTCGGGCCAATAACGACTATGATCGCTTTCAGCTGCCGGCTCACTCTTTTCAGTTTCTACCATACCGGAAAGCTTAATCGAAGAAGGTACTGTTTGTTTAGAGGAGTTTTTTACCGGTGCTACATACTTACGAGATGCTTCAATATTACCATCAAACACATTATTCAATCGCTTATACAAGTTGGGGTGCGTCAAGGTCTTCTCAACCAACCATCTCCAAAAACTGGCATCTTCGTATTCCTGCTTCAAATATTCAGATACATTCAAATAGCGATATAAAACTTTACCACTTGCCAAAACAAGCAATCCATTCACAGCTCCTTTTGCATTAGAATATTTACCAATATTATCACAGGTTAATTCACAGGCACGGTAATAGGCCATTGGTAGAAAAGGAATAAACAGCGAAGGAGCCAACAACAAATCTTTCCACAAATGATTGCGTTTGATGTGTCCCATCTCATGGGCTATTACGAACTCAACTGCATCTTTATCACCTTCGTAATAGGCTTCAAGTAGATCAGAATAAATCACAATATAATTGGCATTAAAATACTTCTTAGCAAACGCATTTAACAATCCGCCCTCTTGTAGCAAATAAACATTGGGCATCTTTTTAATCTTCAGACCGTTTGAGATTTTTTCAGTCATTTGATAAATCTCTGGTAATTGTCGTTCTGTTATTTTAACGGAAAAGGATTTTATCAATCCAATAAATGCACCATTCCGAATGATATAAATGATAAAAGTCAGAATGATTAGCCCAATTATAGTTGCAATGACCTGGTTTAAAGGAATGAGCTCACTGGCTTCATCATTAAAGAGGCTGAATCCCAGCCCCAAATAGATAACTAAACTAAAAAATAAGCGAACGACGAAATAGACTCTCTCCTTTTGACTAACAAGGTAATTATTGGATTGTGATTCCATAGATTTTTCTTTGTTTTTTAATATAATTCATTGTTTCCAATATAATTAATACAGAAAACAATTTGACAAAAATAAGGAAAAATACACTATAAGATCCCCCAAAAACTACCTGCCTCTATGATTTGAGTGGTCAGTCCATTCTCATTTGAAAGGTAAACAACTGAATTACATAATGAAGTATCCCGACAGAAACCTGCCGGGAATAACAGATTCTTTATTTAAACTCCACCTCGTCAGCGAAAATCCATGCTTTTCCACTGCCCTGGAACCACTCGGGACAATGGCCGATATTTTTAGCAAATACCCGGATATACCTGATTTTTTGTTGACCCTTCAAGCTAGCTTTAAAACTTTTGATCTCATTATCCTGCTCCGAAGGTGTCATCTTATTGATAAACTGTTCGACAACCTGGTACACTTCACCATCCGCAGAAACAGAAATGGAAACCTGCTCTGGCAAAAAAATCCAGTTGGCCTGACTTTCAATGAAACGGACGGAGATCTCGCTCATTGACTTTGCTATTCTTAGATCAAAGGTCACATCCAGGTCCTCACCATGAAATCCTTGCCATTTGCCATCTGCAAAAGTATCACCTTTCATTCCATCGCAGAGGGCAAAGTCCCCTCCTGCCCGGTATTTAGGACTATAGGCCTTTTTATAATCCGGACGTGAAAATGTCGTGACTTTAAAATCAGCAGTGACAGTCCGGCTTTCTTTACTAGATGAATAAGCCTTTGCTTTTAGGGTCAATGATTTTACCAGAACAATGGGACCGCTATATAACCGGGACGAACGATCGGGTTCACTACCATCCATTGTATAACGGACCTCCTGTCCTTTTTCTGCCCGGATAGCCACCTGATCTTTTTTATTGAACAATCCACCATAAGGATTAAACTCCGGAGCAACTATAAAATTGCCAGTATTGATTTCTTTCAAGAGTTTTGGGTCTACCTTCATTAGTTCCCGGTCATAGGTCATTAAGCCGTTGGCTTCACTTTCCACATCCGTAATTTGGGTATAAACAGCAGCACATAACCCTTTGCTATCCTTCAACCTCCATACATCTGTATAAAACGTTTCATAACGGTACAACAATTCTTCTTTAGAGGAAAGATTGCGATAGCCCCAATTGGTTTCCTCCCACATGTGTCCGGGAATATTTAATCCCAATCCGCCAAACTCCCCTAACACAACGGCCCTGTTCGGCTCCGGTTCCGGTGAGGCAGGTTCAGGATAATTATGGATATCATGCACATCCCCAACTTTCCGGTCTGTCCACCCACTGGCATTATTTACCATCCGGGAGGGATCATAATCTTTCACCAACTTTACAATTTCAGCTGTTTTAAATTGGCCCCATCCCTCGTTAAAAGGCACCCACATTACAATGGAAGGATGATTATAAAGACCATCCATCATCTGTTTCAACTCATACCTGAATTGTTTTTCGGATTCTTCGCTTCGGGCAATATCGGGATCCTGAGGCCCAATTTTACGATCGCCATTTGGCATGTCTTGCCACACCAACAATCCCATTCGATCGCACCAGGTATAGTAGCGGCGCGACTCCACCTTGACATGCTTGCGCAACATGTTAAAGCCCATCTCCCGGATCACCTTCAAATCATAGAGCATGGCTTCTTCTGTGGGAGGTGTATAGATTCCGTCAGGCCAGTAGCCCTGATCGAGCGGCCCATTCTGAAAAACAAACTGATTATTTATCAAGATGCGCTGATAACCATCAGCCGTTTTGGCCCTGGATACCTTACGCATTCCAAAATAACTTTTGGCTCTGTCTATAACTTTGTTTTTCCGGATAACTTCCAGCTCCAAGTCATATAAATTAGGATTTCCAGGTTCCCAAAGCACTGGATTATTAACGGGTAACGCAATCCGCTCCCCAGCTCTATGCTTCACTTCTGCTACTTTCTTACCATTAAAATAGGCTTTTGCCCAAATTTGATCCTTAGAAGAAGTATTTGCCAACCGGGCATCAATGACCAACACTTCCCGGTCAATATCCGGAATCAGTTTCACCATTTCCAGATGCGTGCGATTAACGGGCTCCAGCCAAACCGTTTGCCAAATACCTGTCACTGGCGTATAAAAAATACCTCCCGGCTTCAAAACTTGTTTACCCAGCGGTTGCCAGCCAGTATCCGTGGGATCCCAGACACTTACTTCCAGTTTGTTTTCACCCTTTTCAAGATGTGGAGTGATGTCAAATTTAAAAGGTGTGTATCCACCTCGATGAATTCCCACACGCTCTCCATTAATCCACACTTCCGTTTCCCAGTCAGAAGCTTCGAAATGCAGAAGTATGGATTGTTGATCCCACTCTTTAGGAATAGTAAAAGCAGTCCGGTACCAAATCTTATCTGCTGGCTGTACCATACGTTTTACCCCTGACAGTGCAGACTCCACCGGATAAGGTACCAGGATTTGCCCTTCATATTTTGTTGGGGCCCCTTTTTTGGCCGGATGGATGGCATACTCCCACAAGCCATTGAGATTTTTCCAATCCTGTCGCTCTAATTGCGGACGGGGATATTGTGGCCAGGCATTTTCCGGTGTTACATCTTTGGCCCACCGGGTCATGATATTTCCTTCGACAGGTTGCCAGCTTTGTGCTTCACTTATCAAGCAAAAAACCAACACAGCAATAATTGAGAGAACTCGTTTCATCACGAATAAAATTTTATGAATTACACCCACAAATCTCCCCAATTGATTGATCATTAAGGTGTATTATTAAAGCATCCATGGAGTAATATTAACGCATACTGTATAAAATGTCCAATTTTTACCCGGATTATGAACATGGGATAACTTTTGATTTGATTCTGTTTTGTATTTCTCGCGAAGGCGCAGGGACGCAGAGTTGGGTACCTTGGGGTCCTGCAGTATTTCTCCGCGGCTCTGCAAGAATGTTACTTATTCAAAGATTCAAGACTTAAAAATTTTACGCACCACCCTACAACCGATAATCAGAAGGAGATACTCCAAATAATTTTTGAAATTACGAGAGAAATATTTTGGATCTGAGAAGCCGGTTTGATAGGCTATTTCAGACACATTCTGTGCGGTACTCTTCAGCAATGTGGCTGCTTTTTTCAACCGGTAGTTTTGAATAAACACACCTGGTGACATACCCACCAGTGTATTTAGCTTACGGGTCAGCTGGGAACGGCTCAGGCCAATCTCCCTTGCCAGACAGTCCACATTTAGATCTGAATCATCAATATTCTTTTCGATGTAGTCGGTAAGGCTTTTAACCAGATCTTTGTCCAGATTTGTCGTGACCAGGCTTGTCATCTCTACATCACAGGAAATGCTGTATTTCTCCTTAATACGTTGCCGGTTATTTAAAATGGTCACCACATTGGACTTCAATAACTCTTCATTGAAAGGCTTGGGAATATAGAGATCGGCACCTGCTTCCGAACCCGACAACTGATGTTGAATATCCGTATATGCAGTAAGTAATACCAAAGGTATGTGGCTTGTATTGATGTTGGTTTTGATTCGACGACACAAAGTGATACCATCCATGTGCGGCATCATCAAATCAGAGATAATCATATCAGGCAAATACTTTTGACAGATCTCCAGGGCCTGTATGCCATCTTCAACTTGCAACACATTAAAATGTACGGTAAATATAGAAGCGATATAAGTGCGTAATTCCCGGTTATCTTCGGCAATCAGTAAAGTCTGTTTTTTATCGGTCATTAGTGCCACTGGTTTGGCTTGAGGAATAACCTTTTCGCTTTTCTCGTGCGTTTTATAGGTGGCAATGGGTAAAGTGACTTCAAAAATACTCCCTTGTCCCGGGGAATTGTGTTTATAAATAATCGTTCCGCCATGCATATGCACCAACTCCCGGGTCAATGCCAGTCCTATGCCAACACCTCCCTCCGATTCAAACCGGTTAAAGAGCATTTCCATTCGCTCTGGTTCAATACCTTTACCCTGATCACAAACAGACAATACCAACTGATCCTTATCAACTTTTACGTTTACTTCTACAATTCCCTGTGGAGGCGAAAACTTGATAGCATTCGATAAAAGGTTGAAGAGTATCTTTTCCATCTTATCGGAATCAAATCCAACAACCAATGGATCTCCCGGTAATGTCTTTTTAATTATTACTTGTTGTGTATCGGCAAAACCTTTAAAAGCCATCAACACATCTTCTATAAAGGAAACCAAATCCAGATTAATGGGCTGAAACGGTAATTTATTACTTTGCAATTTCCTGAAATCCAATAATTGCTCGACTAAACGAAGTAAGCGATTTGTGTTCTGCCGGATGATTTGAATTTGTCGCCCTTTTTCTGTGTGTGGCTCCTCCTGATCGGCTAAACGCTGCAACGGGCCGCTGATTAATGTAAGTGGCGTCCGGATTTCATGGGATACATTGGTAAAAAACTGAAGCTTAAAGTCGATCATCTCCTCCGATTGCTGCCGCTTCATGGTCTCCAACTGAAGCCTGCTTCGTAAATGAATGCGTTGCAGGAAAAAACGGATAAGAAGACCCGTTACAAAAATTAGAATTATAAAATATGCTGAATAGGCAACTGAGGTCTTCCACCAGGGCGATAAGATGGTAATGGATAATTCAACAGGCTTTCCTTCAATCCCATCCTTACTCCATCCTTTAATATGAAACATATAACGGCCTGGGGTCAGGTTATTATAGAATACGGTATTTCTTGTTCCCAGATCCACCCACTCTTCTGTTAATCCATCTACCTTAATAGCGTAAGTATTTCTCCCGGCATGGGCATAGTTTAATAAGGCAAATTCCAATGAAACATCATTTTGATCATGATTAAAAACCAGGTTGGAAAGATCACCTGTCACAGATTCATTATTGATCTGAAGTTCCGACAGAAATATGGAGGATTGTCTGACATTCACCTCAAACAGACGGGGATGAAACAAATTATAACCATTCACCCCACCAAAAAGCAATTCTCCGGTCTCTAACCGGGAAGCTGATCGCGGCAAAAAGCGATTGTCCTGTACACCATCCGAAGCAGTAAATCGTGTAAACCGGTTATGGTTGGTATTAAACCGAAACAAGCCTTGATCAGTTCCCATCCATAATCGCTGTTGTTCATCAGCTTGAATAGAATACACCGATGTAGCTGTTAATCCTTGTGAAGCATCATATCTTTTGAAAGATTGCCCGTCAGGACAGAAACTAAACAATCCATCATTTTGGGTACCCGCCCATATCTTTCCAGATTCATCTTCAAAAAGACAGTTTATGTTTTTAGGGCTTAAATATTGATCCGATTGATCCTGAACAATGGAAAAACTGAGAAAGCTTTCATTAAAAACAACCAGTCCATTTTCAGTAGCCAGGTAAATTTTTCCATCATGCGTTTCCAAAACATCCATGATCTGACCAGGCGGCACTCCATCAGAACGCATCTTTCCCGGAACGATACGGCTAATCACGTTAAAATCTGCATCGGCCTGAATAAAGGCATTGTCACTAGTAATGATGATCCAGATACCATTTTGTCGACGCCGGAACGTTACCACATCCAGGGCTTTGGCTTTATCAATGGGCTCTAATTTCTCTTGTTCAGATAAACGGAATAGCCCCTGATTCGTTCCAATATATACCTGATCATTTTCTTTCCACAATGAATTATAACGCCCCCCCTCTGATTCAGGACATTGAACAGATTGAACAGCTTCCGCATTTTTTGTCCATAACCAAATTTGAGAAGGATTCATAAGCAGAATTCTTCCTCTATCAAGACCCAGCATTCCTGTTACATTGCTCTGGGTTAAACCCCTGGGCTTTCCCGGATGATAATGATGAAAACGGCTATTTTGTTTTGAAATCAGATAAAGACCCTGATATCTGGTACCAGCCCAAATATTCCCACTCTTATCTGCATGAACACATGTCACAAAATCATCCTTAAATTCAGGATAATCATATGTATTGAACTCTTTTAGTTGATGTGTCTCTTTAGATAGGCGTAGTAGTCCATTGTGCCCTGTAGCTATCCAATAAAAAAATAAGGTCTCCGTCACATCCAACACCGAATACCCTGATAACAATTCATTGAAAGGCCTTTTCAGGTCTCTGGTTATCTTGTATAAATGCCGGGATGTACCAACTAATAGTGAACTATCGGTAGCAGCACTCAAAAACTGAATGCCCTTCATATGCATACTACCAATCTCTTTCAGGCTTTCAGTATCAATTTGATGCAATGCATCCTTCGTAGCTGCAAACAACAAATTATTAACAAAGGTGATGGCGGTGAATTTTTCATCAAACTGCCTGAAAACTGTTTGACCGGTAGTGCTATTATATCGGCACAAATTCTCATCTACAGTATAAAATACACGGGTATCATTACAAACGGTAAATGCGGTGATGTTACCCGATATTGGTGAATTCGTTTCTATTTCCCAGGAATGGTTATAGGTGTTGAATTTATAAATACCTGACTGATCCACACTTCTCAACCAATTGTTATTCCCTATCAAAGGGGTGTCATAACCACCCGGGAACTCAATAGTAAC
>JAEINY010000246.1 GCA_016342595.1 Marinilabiliaceae bacterium | reverse complement strand
GGTCTGTGTACCGGGTTTTTGTTTTATGTGCTTTTATGATTAAATTGAGTGGGGGCGCGATGGTCTTCGATCTTATTGATGCGCGGATAACTTGATCTTGACAATGTAAATATTAGACGCTGATCCCAATAAATATCGGGAGGATGATTCATGAGTTTTCAACAGACTGAAAGTCTGAAACATCAAATCCTGGGGCATCGCCCCAAGAAAGAGGCGAAACGGAAATATCAGGCTGAAGGTCTGATACAAACTAGAGAAAACGAATTGTTTCACCCATTCAGGGTGATTATTATCATTGTCATAAAATACTTGGGGCGATGCCCCAAGCTATGTTGTTAAAGGCCTTCAGCCTTAGGTTAATGATATTGGCGCCGAAGGTGGGATGGTTTAATGATTAAATATAATGGGGGCGCGATGGTCTTCGATCTTATTGATGCGCGGATAACTTGATCTTGACAATGTAAATATTAGACGCTGATCCCAATAAATATCGGGATGATGATTCATGAGTTTTCAACAGACTGAAAGTCTGAAACATCAAAACTTGGGGCATCGCCCCAAGAAAGAGGCGAAACGGAAATATCAGGCTGAAGGTCTGATACAAACTATAGAAAACGAATTGATTAAAAGCAGCCACCATTGAGCGAAGCGAAACAATCTTTGTGTAACTAAATTTTTTGAACCTAATACGAGTAATCATATCCATTAAAAGCATTTCATCCCATGTATAAAATCAACGCATTATTATACGATAATCCCCTCACGGATACCACCAATGACTACTTTGCCAAAGTCAAACCGGCGGGTACTATTACCAATGAATCCCTGGCGCAACAGATGCTGGAGGAGGGGATCGAACTACAATATGAAACCATTATGGATATCCTCAGACGGGCCGACCGCCTGAAGGTTCAGCTCCTGGCAAAGGGCTATGTGGTCAATACTCCGGTTTGTAGTGCTCGCTTAAGTATTTCCGGTAAATTCAAAGGCCCCACCGCTGTGTATAACCGGGATCACCATAAACTGAATGGAGCCTTTGTTGCCGGAAAGGCCTTGCGTGAGTCCCTGGCCGAAGTGGATGTCTGTGTATTGGGTGTGGCTTCTGTCGATCCGCTTATCGGGGAAGTGCAGGATGCCCTTTCGGGTGCTGTAAACAGTACCCTCACGGCTAATAATGCCATTCAGATACGGGGCCAACGCATCAAAATCTCCGGCGATGATCCCGCCTGTGGTCTTTGGCTCATCCATTCGGGAAACGCTAAGCGTGTAAAATGTGAACAGCTCATCCACAATGCACCTAAAGCACTTATTGCCATGGTACCATCATTACCATCCGGTGATTATCAGTTGGAAATTATCACGCAATATGTGAAGGGGAAAAATAACTTAAAAGAACCGCGATCAGTCTGTTTTGATCGGCTGCTAACCATCGAATAACCTCAATAATTATTCAATTGCCTCTGGTAAGTTCCGCGGAGCAGATAGAGTATTGTAGAATTGTCTATATATATGAGCACCTTTCTCGGGAGGAGATATTGAATTGTTTACTGAAGAATAGTGTGTTTAAATCGATAAATGGGTGGGTGTCTATTTTCATCAGGGCGATTGCATTTTCAAAAGGACACTGCAAAAAAAGTAACCACAGATTACGCAGATTATCACAACCCATCCTAAGTTCAAATTATCGATATACCTCTTCTACAAGCTGGCTAATGTGAGTCGTCAATCGGGAAGATAACAAACGGTAGTACCTGGCTACCTCCCATTGTATTACGAAGCTACAATCAATAGTCGTACATGGCTACACCCGATGATTGTACGTAGCTACACTTACTGGTTGTACAATGCTGCACCCAATGGTCGTACGAGGCTACATCCAATGGTTGTACGTAGCTAATACCATTGAAAAACAAAGCGTTTCAAGGTAAAAGGCTCTGCGGGGTGCGGGTTGCCCATCCCTGTTGAAATCAGGGAGCAACACTATATGATTTAAGCGAAAATCAAAAGCAAATTCTGGCATTACTTTCCCGGCGCTATTGCTTTTCATTGTTAAATGAATTGTTATCTTTGAAGCCGTTATTTTTGATAAGAATAGTTACTGTTTTATATATTAGAATAATATTGACAATGAAGAAAATATCCGTGTTATGCTTATGTGCCGGACTACTAAGTTTTTCGGCTTGTAAAGATATAGATACCTCCACACTGAAAGAAAATCAGGGTACATTTATACTTAATTCCGGTTCTGACAATAGTACCATCAGCTATTATAATTTCGAGAACGAATCGTGTCAAAACGATTATTTCCAGAAAAATAATGGAGGCCAGTCTATCGGGAAAAATGTACGTAGTATGGCTATACGGAGAGGTACAGCTTATCCCGATGGGAAAGGTTATGTAGTGGTAGATGGGCACATTGAGGTCATTGACATGAAAACCTTCAAGTCCATTAAGCAGATTGACGGCATTAGTAACCCGGGTGATATCATTTTGGTATCTGAAACCAGAGGCTATGTGACTTCCGGTAATGGAACAGGTGATGATTCAGATGTGATCATCGAATTGGACCTGGTAAATGATACCAAGGGCGATAGTTATAAAGTAGGTAATGCACCGGTTAAAATGGTGACCTCGGGTAAATACCTGTATGTGGCTAATAAAGGAACTGAGGCTGTAGCAGACAATCGCATCATGGTGATTGACCTGAGTCAGGGCACGGTAAGTGTGGATACGGTTGAAGTGGCAGCTGCACCCATCGATTTAGGGGTGGATAAATTTGGCCATGTATGGGCCTATTGCAACGGTACCGGTACTAACAATGACCAGGCATTGGTTAAATTGGAGAAGGTATTTAATGCAGATAATGGAAGATTGGAGCATAATACAGTTAGCCTTCCTTTTAGTGAGCGAAAAAGCCAGGGTAATCATTGCCTGACGATGTCCAAATTTGGTGGCGAGCTCTTCTATGTACATGGAGAAACTTACCGCATGAATGTAAGCGAAAAGGAACCGGTAGCGAGAAAATGTATCACAGGAGATTATGCCGGTACAACTTTTAGCAGCATTGATGTAGATCCGCGAACAGGGCGTTTTAACGCTTTAACAGGAGATGCCAGCGGAAAAATGGTGGAGTATACCATTAAAGCGAATGTATTGGATTTTAAAGCGGAATATCCGGTTGGAGTGAATCCAATAAGTACGGCTTATTTCTATTAGGAAAGTATAGCAATCAGATACAAAACCTCGCCTTGGCGGGGTTTTTTGTTTAATGGAAATCATGCGACAGGGTATACCTTTATCCTTTTAACTAATTAACCACCCCGCCTTTGGCACCTCTCCTAATCCCGATAACCATCGGAACAGAAGAGCCTGTGCCGCTTTGCGCTTTCCTGGCATCAAACCAATCCTGAAGGGATTAAACATCAATAGCCACGGGTGAAACCCGTGGTTGTCACAAAGTCTATTCAGGAACTCTGGAGGAGTTCAACCCTTAATTATGATGGACTTTTTTGTTTACTTTTTGTGACTGTAGACAAAAAGTAATCCCGGGTCACCGGGAGAGCACTTATATGAAAAGGAATAATCATGGGAAATAATAGCTAACAATAAATCTTGCTTCCAATCAAATAAATTTTTTCTTTAATTCGCGGTTCCATTAAAGAAAACTGCGAAGCAGTTGATATATTGTAATTAGGTGTTTAATATATCAGTAGGTGGCACCATTAATAAATACTTAAACTTGCAATTTGTCGCACTAGTCGTTTAAGGCCCTGATTTAAGAATGAAGAATAAAAACATCCCCCTACAAACGCAGCTTTTCAAAAATTCCTCTTTACCTTTGCAGCCGTTTAATAAACGGATAAACAAAACGACTAGTCGATCAATAATACGATAAAATGAGCATAGAAAAAGAATTACAGGCACGCAGTGAATCGAAATGTGAATTGTGCGGCGCAAGCGATGACTTGAGTGTATATGAAGTGCCACCGGTTAAGGAGGTAAAAGCAGATTCCTGTGTATTGGTATGCGAGACCTGTAAAGGGCAAATTGAGGAGCCTGAGACCATGGATGCCAATCACTGGCGTTGTTTGAATGATAGCATGTGGAGCACCGTTCCGGCTGTTCAGGTGATGGCCTGGCGTCTGTTGACCCGCCTAAGCAGTGAAGGGTGGCCACAGGATTTGTTGGATATGTTATACCTGGAGGAAGAAACGCTGGAGTGGGCCAAAGCGACCGGTGAAGGGGAAGATGATAAGGATGTGGTGAAGCACATAGATAGTAATGGTGTCGTACTGCAGAGTGGTGATACGGTGGTGTTAATTAAAGATTTGAATGTTAAAGGAGGCGGTTTCACTGCTAAGCGCGGAACAGCCGTACGTAATATATCCCTGGTGCATGACAATCCGGAGCACATTGAAGGTCGCGTGAGTGGTCAGCAAATTGTGATTTTAACACAATACGTGAAGAAGAGCTAAGGCAGTGATCTTACGATTAAAATAGATTTAAACCTGCATTTCATTAGTCATGCAGGTTTTTTTATGTTGGATTGGGTCTATACTATTTAATTGATAATGGTTATTCCACGGAGCGGATAGAGTATTGTAGAATAGTTAGGCTCTATCATAATTAGTGGTTGTAAAAGAATAATCCGGGAAGGATTAAATGTTAATAGCCGCGGGTGAAACCCGTGGTGTAATTAACAAAAACACAACAACCCAGAATGGGTTGAATCAATTGACCTTTAACTATGATATAGCCATATTCTTTAATCAGGATAGATCTCTTTTGTTACAAGCTCTGCGAGTAGCAGGTCTTTCTATGGTTGGAATGGATCTATATTACTTTATTGACAATTGTTATTTCGCGGAGCGGATAGAGTATTGTAGAATAGTTAGGCTCTATCATAATTAGTGGTTGTAAAAGAATAATCCTGGAAGGATTGAATGTTAATAGCCGCGGGTGAAACCCGTGGTGTAATTAACAAAAACACAACAACCCAGAATGGGTTGAATCAATTGACCTTTAACTATGATATAGCCATATTCTTTAATCAGGATAGATCTCTTTTGTTACAAGCTCTGCGAGTAGCAAGACTTTTTAGTGTCTTATTTGGCAAAAGTTTAAAGTGAACCACAAAGAACCACAAAGAAACACAAAGGAACACAAAGAAAAATAAATATTGGTGTGCCTTTGTGATGCACTTTGAGTCCTTTGTGGTAGATTTTAGTTTTACTTTTCTGGCTTGTCCAGGTTAGGATTGGATAGGGTTTATCCTACTTATATGACAATAACTAAATGAAAGAATCTACGGTCTCTAATCTAAAAATCTATTAATCTTTTGCTAAATAACCTGTCAAAAATTGTTTCTTTAGCAAGAGTAACGAATAAACATAACTGGCCTATGAAATTCATTTGCCCCTTAATTGTGGTTGCTGATATGCCACGCGCTCGTCATTTTTACGAGCAAGTATTGAATCAAACCATGAAATATGATTTTGGTGAGAATGTCACTTATCAGGGTGATTTCGCCATTCATCAGCAATCGCATTTTAGCCGTTTGATTGATGAGAAGCCAATGGTTGCACCAAGCAACAGCTTTGAACTCTATTTTGAAGAGGATGATTTGTTACCCCTTATCGATAAATTGAAAGCCTACGGTGTTGAATTCGTGCATGAATTACGTGAGCAACCCTGGCGGCAACGGGTGGTTCGTTTTTACGATCCGGATCACAACATGATTGAAATAGGGGAGTCGATGGAGTATTTGTGTTTTCGCTTATATAAAGAAGGTGCAAGTGTTGAAGAGCTAGCTCAAATCAGCAATATGCCGGTGTCTTTTGTGAATGCTGCTATTGCACAGTTTATCAACCAGGAATTATAGATTCTACCCTAACAATATGTAATGATGCCTGTTAAAACCATCCCCATCACTGAATCCATTGTTCTGCGCCAAATCCAGACCTCTGATGCACCGGATATCTTTCAAACGATCGATCGCCAGCGGCAATACCTGGGGAAATGGTTACCCTTTGTGGCGTTTACAAAGAAAGAAGCCGATACTTTTCGATTTATTCAAACCATTGTGGAAGAAAGTGCCCTTAAGCGGGAGTATGTGTTTATCATTCTTCATGAAGGTAGCTTCGCCGGTGTGATAGGCTTTAAGGACACCGATCGCTTGAATCAGCGATCGGAAATTGGCTATTGGCTGGCGGAAGAAATGCAGGGCAAAGGCATCGTGACTCAAGCGGTCAAAAAGCTGTGTCAGTTTGCTTTTGAAGAACTGGGAATCAATCGCATTCAAATAAAATGTGCGGCGGGTAATTTCCCCAGTAAAAAAGTACCTCGTCGACTGAATTTTTAATTGGAAGGTGTCGAACGGGATGGTGAGTTATTATCCGGGGGGCAGTTTACCAATCTGGAGGTGTATAGTTTATTGAAAAGCGAGTTTTAATAATACCTGGTGTTGATTTCTCGGATCATCGCAACTATTCTTTTTCCAAATACCATGAGTCAAATGATCAGAAATGCCAAGCCTGAAGATGCACGCGCAATTTGTGCCATTTATAATCACCATGTATTACACACCATTGTCACCTTTGAAGAAGCAGCAGTGTCAATAGCAGAGATGCAGGAACGGATTCAGTCCACCACAATAAAATGGCCCTGGATCGTGTATGAAGAAGAAGGTCGGGTCAGTGGTTATGCCTATGCCAGTGAATGGAAATCCAGATGTGCGTATAAACATTCTCTGGAGAGTACGATTTATTTGGCCCCCGAAGCAACAGGAAAAGGGATTGGAACAGGGCTCTACAAAGATTTATTGGATCGTTTGGACCAGCTGGAAATCCATGCTGTCATTGGTGGTATTTCCCTTCCAAACGAGGCGAGTATTGGCTTGCATGAGAAATTGGGCTTTGAGAAAATCGGGCAATTTAAAGAAGTCGGTAATAAATTTAACCAATGGATTGACGTGGGCTATTGGGAATTGTTGTTTAAATAGTTATACTCGCATCTTTAAATATATATCTGCATTTAGATGAAAGCGAAACTCATTGTTGTTATTGGAGCTGTTTTAGTGTCAGCCTTGTTTGTTGGAAATTTGGTGTTGGGTAACAGTTTGGCTGTTAAGCTGAAAAATCAACTGGAGTTGTCGTTGAATAAAGGCGATTCACCTAAGAATGTGAGTATTGAAGAGGTATCGGTCAGCCCCTTGTTCTCGAAAATTAAATTGAAGGGCCTTAAAGTAGTTGATCAGCAACATCAACAAGCCTTATCTTCACCTTTGATTGAAGTGGATATGCCTTACCAGGAAGCCCTGCGGCTAGCCAATTCAAAGAAGGTCGAAGAGATTAAATCGTTTCGCTTAAAAGTGCATGATTTAGAATTGCTTTCAATTCCTTCCAATAACCGGATTACTATTGATGAGTCAGTTGTTGATTTTGACGGTCACTTAACACGGGCGGATATTAATCAGCTGGATCAGCATTTTCCATCAAAGAAACAACATATTACCGTTTCGGTGAACGATTTAAAACTCACCGCTTGTGAATTGTATACTTATCTGGGTATTTCACAGGATCAACTCCAACAATGGAGCACATTGACGCAGGGAGCGTTTTCAATTGAGTTTTTACCCAATAAAAAGGAGTTAGTATTTAAAGATGTCGTGTTAAAATCATCACTCTTTACGTATCAATCAGCCGGCTTATGGAAGTATAGTGGCGACGGTTTTAAGCAGGCCAAACTTACGGTTGTAGATGCCGATACTGAGTTTAAATTATTACCCGATAAGTTAGAATGGGGTAGGGCTGACAAGACCGGGCGTTTCAGTTTGGCTAAGATGGAAGGCTCTTTCAAAGGTAATATGGAATATGATTCGCATAAGAAAATGATTGGTACCCGGTCCGATAATGAGTTTTCGTTTGCGATGGATGATTTATCAGTGCGCTATGCCGGCCGGAAAAAAGCAGAGATGGATACCAGGAGTATATTACTTGGGGTTTCATTGAATGAAATTGTCATTTACAAGTTGCGTTTAAATTCGAAGATCAAGAATGATGAGCTGATCATTAAAGATACCCGGCTGGAATCTTCTTTGCTCAATGCATCGCTGGAAGGTGTTGTAAAGCTGAATCCGTTAAATCTTAATTTCTCTCAGATAAAGAATGCCAAACTACTAATTGATATTCATGATTCCGGACTCGAAGGTCGCGTTTCTACCATTGAAATGATGATGGGACGTGCGTTACCCCGTGAAGGTAACACCATTGCCTTGCAAATCTATGGAAGCCTCAATAAACCTAAGGTGCATGGTTTACCTTTTTAGTTGCTTAGGGGACAATATTTACCAAAATGATGTTCAGATTGAAATTCCAATTAACATCGCACATGTGACTTCAATAAATAATTAATATAAATGCTTTATCCGCATATAGGGTGCGGGTTTCATGTAGTTTTGTTTGCCTTTTTACGTTGCCCTTTTTAACTTTAGCCTTTAGCCTTTAGCCTTTAGCCTTTAGCCTTTAGCCTTTAGCCTTTAGCCTTTAGCCTTTAGC
>JAEINY010000245.1 GCA_016342595.1 Marinilabiliaceae bacterium | reverse complement strand
CGGTGAAGAAATAGAATTTTATTATTAGATGAATAGAGAGGGTATCCGATGAACGGGTACCCTCCTTTTTTTCAAAACATAGCTCGCCTAAAGTTTGTTAATCAATCACCAGTCAAAATGTGATAACCTAAACAAACACCTCTCTTATGTTGACCCGAATTGTGAATTTCAGCATTAAGAATAAACTCATCGTTATTCTCTTTACGCTTTCCATTGCCGCTTTTGGTTTCTATGCCATCCTGAAAATACCCATTGGCGCCGTGCCTGATATTACCAACAACCAGATACAGGTTATTACGACATCCACCAACTTGTCTACCCAGGAGATTGAGCAGTTCATCACCGCACCGGTGGAACTGGAAATGGCTAACCTGCCGGGTGTAACTGAAATCCGATCCATCTCTAAGTTTGGCCTTTCGGTGGTGACCATCGTTTTTGAAGAGGACTTGGGCACCTATCTTCCACGCCAACTGATTGCTGAGAAAATCAAATCCGCCTCTGCCAATATTCCCGAAGGCTTCGGCACACCGGAGATGGGCCCCATCACCACCGGCTTGGGCGAAATCTATCAATACATTCTGGATGTTAAACCCGGTTATGAAAACCGTTACACCCCCACTTCACTGCGCACTCTACAGGATTGGATGGTACGGCGGCAGCTATCGGGCATTCCGGGAGTGGTGGAAGTCAATAGTTGGGGTGGTTTCCTGAAGCAATATGAAGTAGCTATTGATCCGCTGCGATTGAGAAGTCTGAACGTGACACTCATGGAGGTATTTACCGCATTGGAGGCTAACAATACAATCACGGGTGGTTCCTACATTGAAAAAAACAACCAAAGTTATTTCATTCGCAGCGATGGACAGGTGAAAAGCCTCGACGACATTGGCAGCATCGTCGTCCGGCAAAATGGCACGGTCCCCATCCAGGTGAAGGATGTGGCCACCGTGGACTTTGGGCATGCCAACCGTTACGGTGCCATCACGGCCAACGGCGAAGGTGAAAAAGTACTGGGACAAATCATGATGCTCAAAGATGCCAACTCCAAACTGGTGATCAATGCCGTGAAAGAACGCGTAGCCGAAATACAAACTAATTTACCGGAAGGCGTGTTCATCAATCCCATCCTGGAACGCAGTGAACTCATTTCCAAAACCTCTTTCACAGTGGCTGAAAACCTCATCCTGGGGTGCCTCATCGTGGTCATCATTGTCATCATCTTATTGGGCAATTTGCGCTCAGCCCTGGTCATTGCCTCCATGATCCCGCTGGCCTTGCTCTTCACCATCTCCATGATGTACCTGTTTGGCTTAGATGCCAACCTGATGAGCTTAGGTGCACTGGATTTCGGGATTATCATCGACGGCGCAGTTATCATTGTGGAATACATCGCCTTGCAGCTCACCTTTAAACGGTCAGAATACGATATCTCAAGCGGTGACAAACGCCGATTCTTAATGGATAAAACCACCGCTGCAGGAGGTTCTAAAATGATGAGTTCTGCCATCTTTGGGCAAATCATCATTCTCATCGTGTTTATTCCCATTCTCTCACTCACCGGTGTGGAAGGCAAGATGTTCAAACCCATGGCCCTCTCCTTTAGCTTTGCCATTGTAGGCGCCATGCTGTTTGGCTTTACCTGGTTGCCGGTGGCTGCCTCGCTGTTCCTCAAGCCCGGCAAAGAAAATCCTAAGAATATCTCCACCTGGATCATGAACCTGGCCTACCGCTCCTATACACCGGTCATGAGATGGGCCTGCTGTCACAAAGGACTCGTCCTGGGTGCTGCCTTACTGGCCCTTATTCTCACCGGTATCCTCTTTACCCGTATGGGAAGTGAGTTTGTTCCCACCCTGGACGAAGGTGATTTTGTGATTCAGCCGGTGCTGAAAACAGGTACGTCACTGACTAAGACCGTTGAAACCACCACTCAGATGGAGCAGATTCTGCTGGCTCAATTTACGGAAGTGGATCAGATCGTGTGCCGCATCGGGGCGGCTGAAGTACCTACCGACCCCATGTCGATGGAAGAGATTGACATGATCATCAAACTGAAACCCCGCGATCAATGGGTGGTCGCCGACACCAAAGAAGAGCTGGCCGAACACTTCAAAGAAGCCCTTTCTATTATTCCGGGCATCGAGTATGAATTTACCCAGCCCATTGAGATGCGTTTCAACGAACTCATCACCGGCGTGCGGGCCGACATCGCCATTAAACTCTTTGGGGAAGACCTCAACTACCTGGATCAAAAAGCCAGTGAAATCAAAACCCTCATCGAAGAAGTGCCCGGTGCGGCCGATATCATTCTGGATAAAACAGCCGGTTTGCCACAAATAAACATCCTCTACAAGCGGCAACAACTGGCCAATTATGGGATGGACATTGCGATGCTGAACCGCTACCTGGCCATTGCCTTTGGTGGTGCGGCCACCGGCAGTGTGTTTGAAGGGGAAAAGCGCTTTGACCTGGTGGTGCGGCTGGCAGCCGATAAACGGCGCGACATTGAACACATCCGGCAGCTTCAGGTGCCCTTACCCAATGGTCAACAAATCCCACTGGAAGCGGTAGCCTCGGTTGTTTACGATGATGGCCCTGCCAAAATATCCCGCGAGAATACGCACCGACGGGTGGTGGTCAGCGTAAATGTGCGCAACCGCGACCTCAAATCGGTGGTGGATGACATCCGGTCGAAAATAGAGCAACACATCACCTTACAACCCGGCAATTACATTGAATATGGCGGCCAGTTTGAAAACCTGCAAACAGCGACCAAACGGTTGATGATTGCTGTTCCGGTGGCCTTGCTATTGATTTTCATCTTTCTCCATTTCGCCTTTAAATCCTTGAAAGATGCCATCATGATCTTTACCGCCGTCCCCTTATCGGCAGTAGGTGGTGTCCTACTCCTGTGGATGCGGGGCATGCCCTTTAGTGTCTCGGCCGGCATTGGCTTCATCGCCCTGTTTGGTATTGCGGTGCTCAACGGCATTGTGTTGATCGAACACCTGAAAGAATTAAAAGAAAACGGTAACACCAATATGCGCGAACTCATCCTGCAAGGTACCAAGGACCGTTTACGACCGGTGATGCTCACTGCCGCTGCTGCTGCCATGGGGTTTCTGCCCATGGCCATCTCCACCGGCTCGGGAGCCGAAGTACAGCGCCCATTGGCCACGGTAGTAATCGGCGGACTAATCACCTCCACGCTGCTGACCATGGTGGCTCTGCCCCTTTTATTCGAACTCTTTCACAATGTAGACCGCATTCAATGGCGTCCGTTTAAGCTCATTCGCACCAAAACAGGTTTAGTGATCGGTTTTATCGGCCTCTTCTCCTTTTCGGGGCATGGACAGGTAAATGAAATGAGTCGCAACCAGGCCATTGCCATCGCCCTGGAGAATAATGCGGAACTCAAATCCTATGCCCTGCAGATTGATAAGCAGAAAGCCTTGAAGCGTTCGGCCTTCGACATTGAAAAAACACGCCTCTTTTATGGCTACGATGAAAATAACGTGGCTGAAAATGGCCACCCTTTAAATATCTATGGCCTGGAGCAGAACTTCCGTTTCCCCACCCTTTACACCGCTCAAAACAAAGCCTACAAGCAACAGGTGTACATTGCTGAAGCGCAACACAAGCAGCAGGTCTTTCACCTGAGCATGCGCGTATCGCAGGCCTACGACCGGGTGGTGCTCCTGCTGAACAAACAGAAAAACTATCACCACATCGACAGTTTGTATCAAACCATTGAGCAGGGGGCTAAACTGAGTTACCGGCAGGGCAATACCGGTAAGCTGGAGTGGCTCAATGCCACGGCCCGCCAAAAACAAGTGGAACTGAAAATGAACCAGGTGGCGCATGATCTGCGTACTGCTTATGAGCAGCTGAATGCCTGTATGCAATGGGACAGCGTCTATACCGTTCCCTTCCAGGCCCTGGAAATCATCCCGCTTGAAAACCAGGATCTGGCCGCTGGTAATGCACTCTTCATTCACACCCTACAGACCAATTATGAAACGGAACTGCTGAAGGTGGAACGCAACCGCCTGTTACCGGATATTTCGGTCAACTATTTCCTGGGGACCAACAGCTACGAAGCGAGTAAAAACTACCAGGGGTTTGAGATGGGACTCTCCATCCCGCTCTTTTTTGGCGCGCAAAAAGCCCGCATCAAAGCCTCTAAACTGTCGGTGGCCATGCAGGAGCAATGGAAACAAACCTATTTGAACCAGGCCCGCGCCCGCCAGTCCGAAATTGAATCGGAACTTCTGAAACTCAGCGAATCCATTGAATTTTACCGCACCACCGGTGAGCCCTTAAGCGATGAGCTGATGCATGCGGCACAACGCAGCTTTGAAACCGGTGAGATCGACTTCTTCCAGCTGGCCGCTTCACTGGAAAATGCCTTATTACTCAAACAAGAGTACCTGGACAACCTGGCCGCATATAATCAACTTGCATTGGAACTTAATTACCTGACCAAATAATCTTCACCCATCATGAAACAATATACTATACTTTTCATCGCCGCCCTTTTGCTGATCACCTTTCAGAACAGCTGCAGCTCAAAGCCGGAGGATAACACCCAGAACACCGATACGGCTGATAATCTACAAGTGATCACCAAAGAGCAATTTAAAGCTAACCACATGGCCATTGGGCACACCACGCTTCAATCCTTCGAAGAGATCGTGAGCTGCAATGGCATCATAACCGCCACTCCCGGCGGCCAGGCGCAAGTGGCTTCACCGCTGCCGGGCACCATTACGACGGTCACCAGTAACCTGGGGCAAACCGTTCAGAAAGGGCAAGTACTCTGCCGCCTCACGTCCAACGAATTCATTCAATTGCAAAGTCGTTTTGTGGAAGCGGCCACCCAACTCAAACAGCTCAAAGCCGATTATGATCGCAAACAAACACTCTACCAAGAAGCCATTGGCTCGGAGAAGGATTTCCTGGCCCTGGAAAGTCAATACCATACGGCGCGCGCCAATCACCAGGCCCTGAAGCTGCAACTGGAGCTTTTAAACCTATCGGTGACGCCCATTGAGCGAGGTGAATTCTACGCCTCCTATCCCTTAATCGCTCCCATCAGCGGCACCATCACCAGGCATGAAGCCGCTTTGGGTCAATATGTCGATCCCCACCACTGCTTAGTGGAAGTGCTCGACCCCACTCAGATGCAGTTGCAGTTGGCCGTTTTTCAGAAAGACCGCCACCAGCTGAAGGTGGGCCAGACCGTTCGTTTTCAATCGACCGATGCCGCCGACACCACACATTGGGCCACGCTCACGGCAGTGGGCAAAGCCCTGGTGCCCGATACCAAAACCATCACCTGCCTGGCTGCTATAAAGTCCGACAACACTGACGGCTTACTCCTGGAATCCTTTATTCAGGCGCAAATCATCATCCGTGAAACACAAGTGCAAGCCTTACCCCATGAAGCGATCATTAAAACGGAAGAGGGCTTTTTTGTGCAGGCCATCGCCAAAAGTGACGCCAAAGCCTATTACCTGCGGCCTCAGAAAGTGCTGATTGGGGCCACCTCGGGCAGCTTTACGGAAGTAAAAAACAGTGATGACCTGGATCAGGTTTTAATCCAGGGGGTGTATCACTTGGGGGTGGAATAGGTTTGATGGCTGCGGGCTACTTTCCTGTCAAGTTACAAGAAAGTTGGTGTGTAGTAGAACGTTTAAATCACCTCTTAATCACCCATGCTTTATACCACAATGTTGATATAAAGCATCATTCAAGGTCCAATACTATTTGAATATTTTCTTTTACTAAATCAATCAGTTCATCAGGTAAAACACCAAGTCTTTTCGTCAGTCGTTTATTATCGATTGCGCGAATCTGATCAATCATAATATCACACGCCTGCTGTAAATTTGCTGTCCCTTTTTTTAAATGAACTCTTAATATTTCAGAATCCTTATTTACGTTTGTTGTAATTGGACAAACAATCGTTGATGGATGAGGTATTTTATTGAGTAAATTAGTCTGTATCGCTAAAACCGGCCTGGTTTTTCCAGACTCCGTACCAATCTGTGGATTTAAGTCGGCAATCCAAATTTCGAATTGTTTAATCGGCATAATCAATCTTCTCGAAATCGTTCAGTACAGACATTGAATCCGCTTTAACTAATCCTGATTCCTTTTTTAGCTTTTCCTCAAGAATCTGTTTACGCTGAACTTTATTATAAAACTCAATCGCTTCATTTATGTACCGATTTCTCGACTTTTTAATCCGAGTGAGTATCTTCTCAGTCTCACCGAATATCGAATCGTCTATTTTTAAAGATACTGTTTTCATGCTACACATTTATTATATCACAAATGTATATCTTTTTAGCATACTAATCAAGACGGTTTGTCAGTGTAATTTTATGGTTCTGTCATAATTAGAGGTTGGTTTATTCAACCCATTCTGGGTTGATGCCCTGCGCTTTGCCCCCGGTAGTTGAACAGTGATAACCGTAATATAATCCTGCTCTTGCTGCCTTCCGGTTAACCGTAGTCCGTCGGCTTAACTACAAATTAATACCCTTTTTCGGGGCTCGATCACACGGCCTGCATACTCGCTTGTCAGATACTTTTCTGCTATCTCACGGAATCACCCATCTGTTTCGCTACCATCCTGCTTACGGTCTTTGGATGGGCAGAACTTGAACCTGCTGAAAATTGCCAACAAACTTCAGAGCCCCGTTGGACCCTTCCCGATGTTTTCGGCTTACAAAGAAGCTACCTTTCAAATGGCCTTCTTCTCTTGGCGTACACGATTAGTATAAGAATAGTAGCCGACTACGTGGCACTTTCCTGCCAAGTTACAAGAATGTTGAAGCGGGATACACCTCTTAAATTTACTACTATTTCGGCTATTATTTTTATTCATTACCTGTTGGTGTTTCTATTCACTAATCAAGTCAAGAACTTTATCTTGTAAATCTTTTCCTCTTAAATTTTTTACTACAATTATTCCTTCAGGATTTACAAGAAAAGTAGTTGGGTATCCGTGAATCCCGTAAGTCTCTTTTATCTTATTAGAATCATTTGAAAGTATCTGTGACCAAGTTATAGAGTCTTTTTGAATTATATCTTTAAGTGCATCTGTGGGGCTATCTCCGACAACACCAATTATTTCAAACTTTTCTCTATCAGTTTTCTCGTAAAGTTCTTTCAAATTTGGAATTTCTTGCCGACAGGGCCCACACCAAACTGCCCAAAAATCAAGCAACACATATTTACCTTTCAATTGTTCCAATGACATTTGAGAGTCTGTCATAAAATCGCTCCCCTCAAAAGAAAATGATTTAAAACCAATCTGAGTAGAATACAATTCACTTTTTGGCAAGGTCATTTTTTCTAATTTCAATGTATTACTATTTATATCTACACCGATATTTCTATAAAGCTTTCCATTGATTTCAATGAATTCATTTTTTGCTGTTAACTTTTCGTGACTAATTTTATCACCATCATTTAAGCTATCAGTTATCAAAGCAATACTTGGATTATTATATGATAAATTTGTAAAGCCATCTGAGCAAACTGCAATTTTTTCTCCATCAAAATCTGCTTCTGAATATTGAGGAAAATTGCACATGAACATATTATATTGACTCATATGTACTATAAACAGCGGGACTATAATTAACTGTTTTCTATTATCAAATAGTTTCTCAAATGCGACATATATAGAATTACTTGATGCAACAGAATCTTTGTCTATTTTTTCACTTGGAGAATAATTAAATGGTATGAAACTTTCATCATCGCTAAAATCAAGATTGTTATTTGCATCAACAATCATCTTTGTTACACCTGCTGAATCTTTACCAAAAGCGAATGCTATTTTAGTTTTTAATGGTTCTTTTGATAATTCAAGAGTGTCAGGTTTCCAATCCCATGATTTTTGCAATTCCGCATATCTGTCTTTAGTAATATTTCCCAATAAGTAGTTTTGATAAACTGATTGATAAATATTTGTCTCGATGTCTCCAAATTTTATATCAGTCCAATTTTTAGGTGCTCCAGTTACTGACAAATATGTTTTTTTCCATGGGTTATTTTCATCTTCAGAATAGGGTGAAATTCCACCAAGTGAAGAATTAAAATAACCATATCCGTTCTGATATTTTAATGGAAGTTCAATTGTGTTATTGTTAGAACAACTAATTAAAATTGTAATGCAAACAATTATCAGGGTCAATGTTTTGATTTTCATTTTATATGATTTACTTTTAAATAATATCATTCTGTTTATTATTATGCAGTGCTTTACACTTGCAAGCAACGTCCAGCTATATCAGTGAATATACTTTTGCTATATGGGTTGAACATACACCGCCAAAATCAAGGTGTATATTCACTTGTTCACCCAAGACAGCCATAAATTCATACCTACCAGGTGGGCTATTAATTATTCCACACGAGACGCGTGCCTCTCATAAGCGTGCCCCAAGATAGCCATTGCTTATCAAAAAAAATATCCCTATTCGGCAAAAGTGCTGCTTTCCCCGCTTTTTTTTGAGGTAGAGGTGCGGAGGGCTTCCGTAGGTTTAAAA
>JAEINY010000244.1 GCA_016342595.1 Marinilabiliaceae bacterium | reverse complement strand
ACCAATGAGCGAACCGCCTAATTGCAATAGCGTTAAGAACGTTGAAATGAAGGCGATTAGAAAGAAAATCTGTTTGAGTGTAGCGAGTTATTTTCTTTCCGCCGTAATGTAATCGTTTAGCGTATATTGCAATTGAGCGGCGGCCTTTTTGGTTTACTTTTTTTGGCTGTAGAAAAAAAGTAATCCCGGTTCACCGGGAGAGCACTTATATAAAAAGAGTTGATTAGGTGTTGTCGAAGTTCAAATTGCGAAAAAGAACATGTGAAAATAAATACTATAATTTACTGTTTGTAGCACTAGTAATCAATAGTCTGGTCTCCATCATAGCAAGAAATAACCTGGTGGAGAAAGTGCTAAAGAGATTTTAGCGGATTATCTTTTCGTGTTAGCGGGCTCTTCACACCTGCTGGCGAAGGATTATTTTGCGTAGCGGCCAATTAACAGCGTTAAGCGCGGACTTTTGATCGCTTAGCGCGGGTTGTTCATTGGATAGCGCGCTCTTCCCAGTGGTAAGCGAAGGATTCTCAAGTGTAAGCGAACGATTAAAATGGTTGTAAAGTCCTCGCTACATCATTATAATTGCCCGCTTACCTGTAAAAAGTCTTCGCCAGAGCATGAAAATTGCTCGCCAGACCGTGAAAAGTCTTCGCCAGAGTATGAGGACTGCCCGCTTACGAGTAATGATTCTCCGCTACAGATAATAATTGCTCGCTATCGGATAAGTGAAGCTCGCTTACTGTTAAGTGTTCTTGGCTACGGTAATTATACCAAAGCACTGTCATAATTAGCACTTGGCGTATTCAACCTATTCAGGGTTGTCGTGTCCGGATCGTTTGTTCCACGGGTTTCACCCGTGGTTATTCAAATTCAATCCTTTCAGGATGACTACTCAGCTGAAAAGTGAAGGAACGGCCCTGTTTAAGTAGCCTTGTCCACTTTAAAATTGGAGGTCGGCATGAAAAAACCAGTGCCGGGCGATAAATATTGGTTAAAAAAAAGCCTCCGATCTATAAAATCGGAGGCTTCTTATAATGAATCAATATTGGTGTTATTTCTTCGGCTCGTAGTTTCTGCTGTAATGGATGCTCAGCTTTTCCCACCGGGTTTTGTAATCTTCCAGGTTGCGCGAAAAGCGCTCGAAGTTCTTATTCTTCAGATCCGTCCAGCCCACTTCTGCATAGGCGGCAATGCGTGGAAATGTTTGTTCTTCCACACGCTCTTCTGTAGGTGTCCATTCACTCCAATTTTGACAACCTAATCCTTTTATCTTATCATGGTGCTTTGTATCCAGTCCTTCAGGTATCGGATTGTAGGCATAACTCCTGGATAAGGGGATGGATTTATAGCCGTAATCCAAATAGGTCTCCGTATGGATGGAGTTAACGATGCTGTAGCCTTGTGTGGCTGCTTCGGTGACCAGTTTGAGGTCGCCTTTCCAGAAATGAACTACCGCATTGGCGGCCAGTGACGACGATACTTCCATGTCCTCTTTATCCTGCCATTCATGTATGTTTTTACCCATGATTTCATTCCAGCCCATCATGCGACGACCTTTTGAATCCAGGTAATTGGAGATTTTATTGGTGAAATAGATCTGAACATCAGCTGGAGTCGCCAAATCTTCCTCTTTCATGAGTTTTTGAATAGAGGCTGCATTTTTCCATTGTTCATAATCAATTTCATCACCTCCAATGTGGATAATTTCCGATGGGAAGAGCGCCATCACCTCGTCCAATACATCTTGTAAAAATTCAAAGACACGTGGATCAGCTACATCATACACATCTTGCCCTACTTTACCAAATCGCACCGGCATGTCCACCGCTTCTTTTGTGACACCTAACCAAGGGTAGGATGCAATGGCCGAACGGGCATGTCCCGGCATGTCAATTTCGGGAATCACAGTGATGTGCCGTTTTGTAGCATAGGCGATGATTTCTTTAATGTCTGCTTGTGTATAGAAGCCGCCATGTGGTTCTCCGGAGTAGGTATCACTGTTCCATCCACCGGTCTGGCTATCCGCTCGCCAAGCTCCTACTTCAGTTAGTTTGGGGTATTTTTTAATTTCAATGCGCCAGCCCTGGTCATCGGTCAGGTGCCAGTGAAAGACATTCATCTTCAATAGGGCCATTTCATCCAGCATCTGTTTCACAAATTTTTTGGTGCGAAAATGACGGCTCACATCCAGCATGTAGGCTCTCCAGGGGAAACGGGGTGCATCTTCAATTTCTACACACGGTATTTCACCTTCTTTTATTAACTGCCGAAGCGTTTGTATACCATAGAACAGGCCTGTATTGGAGGTGGCACTAATGTGGATGAACGCTTTTGAAACATTTAGTTGGTAAGACTCGGTGTTACCTTCTGCATCAGGAGCGAGTAACTCCAGAAAAATACCAGATTTCCTTTTGGGCATTTTTTTTACAGATTTGAGTTTGGCTTCCGAAAAAAGTGCCTGCTTCAAATAATCAGCACTGGTAGCTGATTTCGCGGAATAAAAGATGGTTGGTGATTCGTGAATGGAATAACTGCCCTCTTTTGTGATCAATTTGTTGGGATAGGGAATGACGTTAATGGCTGAAGTGGCCAGGTGTGTCAAGAGAAGTAGTGCCCCGATTAATAATCCTTTTTGCATCATGTAATAAGTGTTTAGTAGAGAATCGTAAATGAATGAAATGTAAATAAAGTAAAAGAAAATGAAACGAAAGATAATTGCTTGAAATTAATCGTAATTTAATTGCATTAGTGATTCATTAATCGAATGGGTTAACAGGGAGCGATGGGGATAAATGTTTTACTTTTTCTGCCATTTGTTCGATCCTTCATTTTTTCGCAAATCACATAGTGGTTAGTGATCATAATTGACTAAATTTGAATGGTCTACTCGATTTTATTCACAATAAGAAATAGAATGATGATGAGAAAATATGCATGGTTAATAGGGATTGTTGGTTTGATGACAATGGCTTGTCAACAGCCAAAATGCCCGGTGGTAAAAGAAGATCCGGTGGAGATGGTAAATACCCTCATGGGAACGGATTCTGAATTTGCGCTCTCTAATGGAAATACGTATCCGGCGGTGGCAGTGCCCTGGGGGATGAATTTTTGGACCCCTCAAACCAATAAAATGGGCGATGGATGGGGCTATATGTATGATGCTAAAAAAATGCGCGGCATCAAACAAACACACCAACCCAGTCCCTGGATCAATGATTATGCCGCCTTTAGTTTGATGGCAGTAACCGGTGAGTTGAAGTTTAAAGAAGAAGAACGGGCCAGTTGGTTTTCGCATAAAGCAGAAACAGCCAGTCCGCATTATTATCAGGTCTATCTGGCCGATTACGATGTGGATGTGGAAATGACACCAACAGAAAGAGCAGCTCAATTTCGATTTACTTTTCCTGAAAATGATGACAGCTATGTGTTGATTGATGGATTTCATCAGGGATCTTATGTGAAAGTGATTCCGGAAGAGCGAAAAGTGATTGGCTATTGCCGGAACAACTCCGGTGGTGTACCAGAGAATTTTCACAACTATTTTGTTGCTGTCTTCGATAAGGACTTTGAATCGGTATCTACCTGGAGTGGTGATCAACTCAAAAAAGGGGAGATTGAACAAGAAGGGTATCATGTAGGAGGTGTTTTGAAGTTTAAAACCTCAAAGGGTGAAAAAGTGGGTGTGAAGGTAGCTTCCTCTTTTATTAGTTATGAACAGGCTGAACTAAACCTCAAGCGTGAAATTGGAAGTGATAGTTTTGATCAGACAAAAGAAAAAGCCTACACGGCCTGGAGTAATGAGTTGAATAAACTAAAAGTGGAAGGTGGCACCATTGATCAGCGCCGCATCTTTTATTCCACTTTGTACCGGGTGCTGTTGTTTCCGCGTAAATTTTATGAATTGGATGCGAAAGATCAAATTGTGCATTACAGTCCTTATAATGGCGAAGTTCTTCCAGGGTATATGTTTACAGACAATGGATTCTGGGATACCTTTCGGGCTGTCTTCCCATTCTTTACAATGATGTATCCGGAGCTGAACAGCCATATCATGGAAGGCCTGGCGAATACTTATAAAGAAAGTGGTTGGTTACCTGAATGGGCCAGTCCGGGCCACCGTGGATGTATGATCGGCTCCAACTCTGCCTCACTTATTGCTGATTCCTATTTGAAAGGTATCCGGGGGTATGACATTGAAACCTTGTATGAAGCGATTCTTAAAAATACCGTCAGCCATAAGGAAGATATCACATCAGTAGGACGTTATGGTGCTGAATATTATAATAAATTGGGGTATGTACCTTACAATGTAGGTATTCATGAAAACGCAGCACGTACCCTGGAGTATGCCTATGCTGATTACACCATTTATAAATTGGCTCAGGAATTGGGACGCCCTCAGAAGGAGATCGATTTATTTGCCAAACGGGCGCAAAACTACCGCAATCTCTTTGATAAGGAGACCAAATTGATGCGTGGCCGTAATGAAGATGGCACTTTTCAAACACCTTTCAATCCATTTAAATGGGGTGATGCCTTTACCGAAGGTAATAGCTGGCACTACAGTTGGTCCGTGTTTCATGATATCGACGGTTTGAAAGAGTTGATGGGTGGTCGTGAAGAATTTGTGGGCATGCTGGATAAAGTGTTTGAGTTACCCCCCATCTTTGATGACTCATATTATGGATTTCCTATTCATGAAATTCGTGAAATGCAAATTATGAACATGGGACAATATGCACATGGCAATCAGCCTGTCCAGCATATGACCTACCTCTATAATTATGCAGGTGAACCCTGGAAAACGCAAGCACGGGTACGTCAGATAATGGATAAATTGTACACGGCTACACCGGATGGTTACTGCGGAGATGAAGATAACGGGCAGACATCAGCCTGGTATGTGTTTAGCTCATTAGGTTTTTATCCGGTTTGTCCCGGACAGGATATGTATGTAATCGGAAGCCCGGTGTTTGATAAAGTTACCATGCAGCTGCCCAATGGAAAACAATTGGAGATTAAATCCAATAATAATGGTAAGAAAAATGTGTATATCAATAAGGCATTGTTCAATGGTAAGTCTTGGGATAAAAACTACTTAAATCACCATGATTTGCTGAAAGGCGGAGAGTTAACTTTCGAAATGAGTGCTGAACCCAATAAAACACGAGGGGTAACACCGGAGAGTTATCCACCGTCGATGAGTCGGGAGAAGCAGTAAAGGTATTTTTTAAATAAAAAAGGCTCTGGCATAATTAGAGGTTGAATGATGCATAAAAAATTCAACCCATTTCAGGGTTGTGCTTACATTTTGCCAATACCATGGGTTGTCACCCATGGCTAATATTGTTGAACCGCCTTGCGGTTTCCTTGAAGCATAACAATCCTGAAGGGATTGAACGTCAATAACCACGGGTGAAACCCGTGGTTTTAACAAAGCGTAACCAAGAACTCTGGAGGAGTTCAACTCTTAATTATGATAGGGCCTAAAAATAAAGTGTGTTTGGTCAGCAGAAGTAGTTGAAATAATTGAATAACTTCTAAATGCTTCTGCTGACCAAATCTCATACTGCAAGTGTTTGCAGATAAAGTGCTGGTGTCCTTTTCCGGATTATCGGCAACTGCCTTGTGAATAACCGAATCTTATACCTTAACCCAATGAGCAAAACAAAAAGAGTAGAAGTCATTGATGCTTTGCGTGCCTTTTCATTATTCGGCATTATACTTATTCATAGCATTGAGCATTTTAATTTGTATTTTTTACCAGAGTCATTACCACCAGTTTTAAAAACTATTGATAAAGGTGTTGAGAAAGTTGTGTTTTTTATGTTCGCCGGTAAGGCATACGCCATATTTTCTTTGCTCTTTGGATTTAGTTTTTTTGTGCAGTACAGAAATCAACGTCAACGGGGATACGACTTCCGGCCTCGCTTTGCATGGCGGATGGTGCTCTTGCTTCTATTTGCGCAGATTGATTCCTTTTTTTACTCGGGTGATATCTTAGGGCTTTATGCCATTGTGGGGTTCGTGTTAATAATAGTGTGCAAGTGGAGTGATAAAGCCATTTTTATTACCGCGATAGTATTAATGTTACAGCCCCTCGAATGGGCAAAGTTCTGTTATGCTTTGGCACACTCCGATTATTTACCTCCTGCTCAGCTTAGTTGGCAATATTTTGGAAAGATATATGACACCCTTACAAGCGGTGCTTTTACTGAAACCTTGATTGCCAACATTGGTAATGGTCAACTGTTTTCTAACCTGTGGCAAGTAGAAAACGGAAGGTTGTTTCAGACATCCGCTTTATTTATGTTTGGAATGCTTCTGGGCCGGCGGGAATTATATTTGGATTCAGAGAAGAATAATCTATTCTGGAAAAAAGTGCTGCTCACAGGTATTGGGGTTTTTATTCCATTATATGTGCTTAGTTTTTATAGTTTAGAATCCTTTGAAGGCAATGCTTTTGAGGTTTTAAATGCCATAATTATCCCTTCGTTGCGCAATTTTGCTTTTACGCTTGTGTTGGTGGCTCTTTTTGTTCTGTTATGGCATAAGGCGGGAATGTGGACTAAGATTCATCGATTTTTTATCCCATATGGCCGCATGAGCCTTACCAATTATATTTCTATGGGAATGATCGGGAGTTTTCTGTTTTATGGTTATGGATTGTCATGGTATAAGTATCTTGGAGCCACACAAAGTATGTTTGTTGGTATTGGAATACTTATAATACAGTTGTATTTCAGTAGGTGGTGGTTAAAAAGATATTCACAAGGGCCGCTGGAGTATCTTTGGAAAAGATTAACCTGGATAAGGTTTACCCTCCCAGGTACTGATAAAGTCGCTTTTTTGAAGCGTTTTTAAATTTGTTTATCTCCTTCAATTGAAGTAATAAAAAAGGGTACGGGGACTATTGTAGAATACATTTCTAACGATACCCGGTGCCCTTTTTTATTTTACCACTTTGTGAACTCTATGTAACCAACTTATATTTTAGTCACCATTTCATTCAACGATTTTCGAACTTTTGCCAGGTGTTGGTACTGATCATCTTTTGATCGGGTGCCAATGGTGGCCATTACTACTGAAGTAAGGTTTTTCTCCTTAAGTCCAAGGATTTCATCAAATTTATCTTTGTCGAAACCTTCCATGGGACAGGCATCGATACCCTCAACAGCGCAGGTGACCAATAAAAAGCCAAGGGCAATGTAAGCTTGTTTGGCTGCCCACTGTGTCAAGGCTTCCTGAGGTTGAGCACTCACAAAACCTTTCATCATACCTTCATATTCTGTTAAGGCTTCCTTAGGCATGTTTCGGGTTTCAGCGATGCGTTGCACGAATTCATTGACATCTTGTTCAGAAATATTTGTTTGTGCAGCAAACACAATAACTTGAGAAGCATCCGTTACCTGTGGTTGTCCCCAGGCAACTTCACGTAAATCAGATCGAATATGTAAATCTTCGATCACCAATACTTTATATGGTTGAAGTCCGAAAGAGGAAGCAGAAAGGTTGGTGGCTTCAAGTACTTTTTGGAGTTGGTCATCGCTTAGTTTCTTTTGCGCATCAAATTGCTTGGTGGCATATCGCCAATTCAGTTTTTCCAGGATATCCATGAATATTCTATTTTTAAGATTGTAAATTTGTTTCTTTTATATAGTCTTGTGTCGTTAAATTGATATTTAACGATTATTCCAAATAATGATATTATGAGATTAAACAACATTGTGTTCTTTTTGTTTTTGATGATTGCGAGCCATTTAAGAGCTAGTGATACCCTGGTTGTGCAAACTTTTACTTTTGAGGATATCACAAAGCGGAGGGATGTATTTTCTTTTCCGGATGATGAACGTACCTGGGAAAAGATCCTGATGATTAGAACCCTGAAGTGTGATGAAAAAACAACCGGGGATATCTATCCCTGTGGTGAGTGGGATTATTCAACATCAACCTTTGTTCATGTGCCTGTTGGTGATACTACCGAGCTATTCGAATTAGAAGGTTTTGTCACACCCTATGGCAAAGGATTGAATTTAGGAGAAAACGGATGGTCATTTGAATACGATGTGACTGACTATGCACCTTTATTAAGAGGCGATATAGATCTTTCTTCGGGTAATAATCAAGAGTTGTTGGATGTGAAGTTTTTGTTTATTGAAGGAACGCCACCACGCAATGTACTTTCGGTAGAAAATTTGTATCCATGGGGTAGTTATAAATATCAGGCAGTAGCGGATGAAGAGGTCTTAACATCTCAAAAAATATTACTAAATCCTAAAGCTACCGGATTTATGTTACGCGCCCGTATTTCCGGGCATGGTCATAATGGGCCCCGTAATTGTTGTGAGTGGGATGCCAAATCGCATACCTACTATGTAAATAAAGAAGTGGCGTTTCGCTGGACGGTATGGAAAGATTGCGGGATGAATCCCATCTATCCGCAAGGGGGTACCTGGCAGTTCGATCGGGCCGGATGGTGTCCGGGAACACCTTTGGATGTCTATGATTTTGAGCTTACTGAGAAAGTGTTTCCAGGTGATTCCATTGAGATTGACTATGGCATTGAAATGTATCGGGAAAA
>JAEINY010000243.1 GCA_016342595.1 Marinilabiliaceae bacterium | reverse complement strand
GGTAAGCGCTGCAGAATTAATGGATCGGAATGCATTGCGAGCAGTGGAAGAGGTTGAAGGATTACCCTCCTTACTTAAGGAATTACCTGAAAAGGCAGCAGCTCTTTTAATTGAAACTTCAGCAGATGCAGATGAGGAACTGGCGCTGCAGAAAAAGCAGATTGTGTCTGAGTTGAGTGAAATTAAAACGTTAATCCCGATTCAATTTACAGATAACGATAAGGATTATAATACCTACTGGAAAGTCCGCAAGGGATTGTTTACTTCGGCAGCCGCAACAAGACCTTCGGGGACAACGTGCATCATAGAGGATGTTGCATTTCCTGGTGAGTTGTTGGATAAAGCCTTACCTGATTTGCAGGATTTATTGCATAAGTATCAGTACAGGGGATCTGTTATGTGGGGGCACCTGTTAGATGGTAATATCCATTTCCTGATCATGCCTGATTTTAGCTTGAGTATGGAAAAGGTGAATTATAAGTCGTTTATGCATGAACTGGCAGACCTGGTGGTGAACAAGTATCAGGGAAGCTTGAAGGCTGAGCACGGGACCGGACGAAATATGGCACCATTTGTAGAATATGAGTGGGGCGAGGATATTTATCGTTTGATGAAAGTTGTAAAGAAGATCATCGATCCTAAGGGGATATTGAATCCCGGGGTGTTGATTAACGATGATCCTGAAGTCTATATAAAGAATATAAAGCCTCTTCCACAGGCACATCCGCTTATTGATAGTTGTATTGAATGTGGTTTTTGTGAAAGTAGTTGTCCTTCGCGTGATTTGACCTTAACGCCGCGTCAACGTATTACAGTGTTTCGGGAGTTGACCCGGCAAAAAGACTTAAATAAATCCTCTATTTTTAAAAAGA
This sequence comes from Marinilabiliaceae bacterium, assembly GCA_016342595.1. Lineage (GTDB taxonomy): Bacteria > Bacteroidota > Bacteroidia > Bacteroidales > Marinilabiliaceae > JAEINY01. Next base: position 7,740 of record JAEINY010000243.1, on the reverse strand, counting down.
TAGAAGAAGCCTATCGTTTCAAGGGAGAGGAGAGCTGTGCAACGGATGGATTATGTGCACTCAATTGTCCGGTTGGTATCAATACAGGTAAGCTGATAAAAGAACTCCGATATGATCAAAAGAGCTTCGTTGGGAAAAAGACAGCAGCTTATGTTTCTCATCATTTTGGTGCTTTTGCCAATGTTGCGCGGGTTGCCTTAAATGGTGCCTGGTGGGCTCAGCGTTTACTGCCTGAAGTAGTACTGCAAAAAGGAGGCAATATTCTGCATCGCCTTTCAGGTCGGAAAATCCCATTGTGGAATAAATATTTACCTAAAGCTGGGCCTCCTATAAATACCGCACTGAAAAATGAAGGTAAAGAAAAAGTGGTGTACTTTCCGGCTTGTATTAACCGGATGTTTGGGAACGGCCCTGAATACTCAGTAAAAGAAGCGTTGACACAGGTAACCGCGAATTTGCTTCGAAAAGCAGGTTACGAAATTATTTATCCGGACAATCTGATAAACCTCTGTTGTGGAATGGCTTTCGATAGTAAGGGTTTTAAGGAGCAAGGGATGGATAAGTTAAGAGAGTTGGAGCAGGTTTTGCTGAAGGTGTCTGATCAAGGGGCGTATCCTGTCTTGTGTGATATGAGTCCCTGTTTATTACGTATGAAAGAATTAATGAGCGACCGATTGAAGCTGTATGAACCCATTGAATTTACCTTAACTTATCTTCAGGATAAATTGGTTTTCGAACAGCAGTTTGAAACCGTTATGGTTCACTCTACTTGCAGTAATACCAAAATGGGATTGGATAATCAATTGGTTGAATTGGCACAGCTTTGTGCAAAGGAAGTGATTAAGCCCGAGAAGACCAGGTGTTGCGGCTGGGCAGGTGATAAAGGATTTAATTTACCGGAGTTAAACAAAAGCGCACTTCGATATCTCAAAGATGAAATCCCCGAGCGGGCCACAGGAGGTTACAGTACTGGTCGTACGTGTGAAATTGGGCTTTCTGTACATAGTGGATTAACTTATAAATCAATCTTATTTTTGGTGGATAGAGCGACTAAGCCGATAATGTAATTGTGATTTATTAGATGATAAATAGGAATGTGGCTTATGTGCATATAAAATTAACCCCAATAGCTCGTGTTTTGTTCTGGTAAGTTCAAGACTCTGATTACATCTTTAAATTCTTTTAAATCGATTGGTTTTTTAAGAAAGGCTTGTGCACCCAGATAAAAACTGGATTCAATAGTTATGGCTTCATCATCGTTTGATACGACAGCTACCGGTATGCTAATCCATTCTTCTTTTAAATCTTCCAGTAGTTCAAATCCATCTTTATTAGGCATGTGGATATCTAATAAAACCAGATGTGGTTGTTCTTTTAAAATGATATCCCAGGCTTCTTTACCATCTTTGGCTTCAAGAATTTCAACCGGATATTTTTCTAACAGCTTTTTGAATAAAAGACGAGAATCAGCAGCGTCGTCTACAATTAGTACTTTTTTCATGTGATAAGGTATTTTGCGATATGTTATCTGTTAAAGAATTTTTTGGGTGGTGGCATTGTTGCACAATGGGCGATTAACCTTTTTTTTCTATTGGAATAAAGATAAGGTGATTAAATGAAAAAAGATAGATGTCATTTTATTTTGATGCATAATAAAATTATAAATGGGATGTATGATATATTTTATAAAATGTTGCTGCCTTACAAAAGACATGCAGATTATTTGCTCCTTTGTTGAAGGGTGATAATTACTGTGTTTGGATTTGGTTGATTCTTATGAAAGATACTGAATTTGTGGCTTGTGTGAGAATTAGGGTAAAAAGACAAGAAAAGTGTTAAATTATTTAAAAATGTAAAAACTCTTTTTTATATTTGACATGTCATACAACCTACATATTTAAATTGGAGTTCTGATTAAAAGTGTTTCATCCTATTTAGAAAATCGAAATGAAGAAATGTTAAAGTCAAATATCAAACATGCATATGTTGATAACCGTTAGTTGTTATCTTCTCAACTGATTTTGTATAAAATCAAGCTACTGATATCTTTTGCTGATAAAGTGAAGTGGGAAATAAATGTCAATTAACTGAGGAATGAACATCCTGAGAATGGAATTATAATGTCATGACTGACACAATTTTCAACATAATTAGTTCAAAATCTATGAAAAAGTTTTTAGTAATTATCGGCCTGTTGGTGGTATCCATCCAGCTAAGTATTGGCCAAACCTCGACTATCACAGGTCAGGTGACTGATCAAGCTGGGGAGCCTGTTCCCGGCGTAAATGTTTTTTGGAAAAGTGATCCAACCAAAGGTACTATCACTGATATTGATGGAAAATATGCCATTGAGGCTCTTGCTGAAGTCACGCTGATGTACAAGTTTATCGGGATGAAAGATTATGAAGTACAGGTAGGTAGTCAACGTACCATAAGTGTGGTGCTTGAAAATGAATTGATCAGCCTGGATGAAATTGTAGCTGTGGGTTATGGCGTGCAGAAGAAAAGTGATATTACTGGAGCTGTCTCGAGTGTAGATAGTAAAATCCTGGAAAACCAACCTGTTTCAAGTGCTGCGGCAATGTTACAGGGGCGCGCGTCTGGTGTACAAGTCACTCAAACTTCCGGGGCTCCCGGTGCCGGATTATCTGTGAGAGTCCGGGGAACTGGTACGGTGAATAATTCGTCTCCCCTTTATGTGGTCGATGGTATCTTTTTATCAGATATCTCTCATTTGAATCCCAGTGATGTTGAAACCATGGAGGTATTGAAAGATGCGTCTGCAACAGCTATTTATGGATCAAGAGGTGCCAACGGAGTCATTCTGATTTCAACAAAAACTGGGTGTACAGATGATGTGTCGGTACAAGTTGAATTGATGAGTGGTCTTCAAAAAGCCTGGAAAGAACCTGATTTAATGAACTCACAAGATTGGCTGGCAACCTATAATAAGGCGCAAACCAATGCAGCTGCTTTTACCGGGTCAAGTGCTTATAAACCCTTACAGCTTGTGGCTCCTTCTGATAATGTGAATAACACAACAAATTGGTTTGATGAAGTGACCCAGGTTGGAAAGATTTATAAGGCAAATGCGACAATTTCGCGCGGTGATGAAAAATCTAATTCATTGGTAAGTGCCGGATATTTCCAAAATGAAGGTATTGTATTAAATTCAAAATATGAACGATTCAACGTGCGTTTGAATAATAATTATACCCTTAGTTCAAAGTTTAAAGCCGGATTTAACGTGGCTATTTCGCAAGCGAATACAGATCAGGTGACGGGTAATGCAATCAATGGTATTTTAACATTGGCGCAGCGGATGGATCCAATTACACCTTTGAAGCAAGCTTCGGGGGAGTATGCGTCCACCCCATACTCTGATTTAGCCAATCCAGTGGCTCAATTAAACAGGGATGTGCGCGAAAAATCAGCTTTGTTGGTTTTGGCCAACTCTTATTTGCAATTTGAGCCGGTTAAAAACTTGTTTGTTAAAACGTCCTTAAGCTTAAATTTATCACGCACCAAGGAAAAGACCTATTTACCTTCTTATAACTATGGTAATGAATTGCGCACAACCAATAATCTGTCCAAAACACAAAGGGATTACAATGGTATTTTAACCGAGAATACAATCACTTATAATTTAGATGTTGAGAAACATAGCATCAGTTTTCTGGCCGGTTTCACTGCTGAGCAGAATAAATCAGAATACCTTGGCGCATCCAGAAATAATATTCCTAACGACAATGAGGAATTGCAATATCTTTCGGCATCAACAGATTTAGAGAGCACCAATGCCTGGAATTCAGGTGAAGATATTAGGATGTATTCTTACCTGGGACGGATTAATTACAATTACGCCAATAAGTATTTTCTGACGGCTTCATTTCGTCGTGATGGGTCTTCTGTTTTTGGGCCTGACAACCGGTTTGGAAGTTTTCCATCGACCTCTTTGGGATGGAAATTGAGAAATGAAGAGTTCATGAGTTTTATTCCTGAAAACATTGTGAACCGTATTAAGTTAAGAGCCGGTTGGGGGCGGGTAGGAAATGCTAATATTCCGCCTTACTCATTTGCATCAACAGTACAGAGTAAGGATTCAAAAGTGGAATACAGTTATGTGTTTAGCGGGAAGGAACAAGCAGGTGCTGCACCGGTGAAAATGGCGAACACGAAAGTACAATGGGAAACGGTGGAATCTACGAACATTGGCTTGGATTTAGCTTTCTTATATGATAAAGTTAGCTTTTCGGCGGATTATTTTGTGAAAGAAACGAAAGACATGTTAGTGCAGGTGCCCATTCCTGAGTATGCCGGTTATGACGGCAGTCCGTTTGTCAATGCCGGAACCGTTAAAAACAAAGGTTTTGAAATTGATTTAGGTTATCGCGGAAAAATAGGGAGCGATTTTAAGTTTGCAGTCAATGTGAATGCGTCGCATGTAGATAATGAAGTCACCAGTTTGGGTGGAGGTGTACCAATAGTGAGCGGATCGGTTAGCTTGGTGGGAAGTGTTACCCGCACAGCCGAAGGGCTACCCATTGGTGCTTTTTATGGCTACCAGGTAGATGGCGTTTTTCAAACCGATACAGAAGTGGCATCCAGTGCTCAGTCGGGAGAACCCATTGGTGCAGGGGATTTCAGATTTAAGGATCAGTGGACTGATAAGGATGATGATGGCGTGATGGAAGCACCTGATGGGGTTATTGATGGAGATGATCGGGTACAAATTGGGAATCCGCATCCCGACCTGTTTTATGGAATTAACATTGATCTTGAGTACAAAAAATTTGACTTCGCATTATTTTTTCAAGGTGTTCAGGGCAATGATATTTTTAATGGCTTCAAATATTATAACTACGCCGATTTGAAACGTTTTGCTTTGGCAGAAGACTACAAAAATCACTGGACCCCAGAAAATGGATCCAATTCCATGTTTGGATTAAATGCTTCAACTGTTGAACGAAACCTTAGAGCGTCTGATTTTTATGTGGAGGACGGTTCTTATTTCAGACTGAAGAATCTGCAGGTGGGCTATACCTTTAGAGATCTAACACCGTGGATGTCAAATTTAAGAGTGTACTTCTCCGGTCAAAATCTATTTACAATCACCAGTTATTCTGGTCTTGATCCTGAAATTGGTGCGTCAAGTACTTCCAGTCCATCTTTGACTCAGGGAATTGATTATGGAACGTATCCGCAGGCCAGAGTTTTCTCCATTGGAGCTAATTTAACTTTCTAATTAATTAAGCAGATGAAAAATATTAAAAACATATTCCTGGCAGGACTTATCCTTTTCTCTTTAGGGGCCTGCAATGAGGATTATCTGGAAACCGTTAAAATTGGGGAACAAACCGCCGGTAGTTTTTACTCCAATGATGCCGAATTGATTAAAGCTGCCAATGCTTGTTATGCACCTCTCTGGGAGTATCATTTCAACTGGGGACGCACCACATTTGGTAATTCAACCACAGATGATGCGGTGGATCGCGAGGATTTGAAAATGCGGGAGTTTACCTTTGATGCAACGGCTTTTTTATTCACCTATAATTACCGGTATAATTACCGCGGAATACTAATCGCCAACCAGTTATTGGCAAATGTAGAAGGAAAAGATATTCCCGGTGTTACCGATAAAGATTTGCAGAAGCGGGTAGTGGGGGAAGCTAAATTTATGAGAGCCTATTATTATTACGATTTGGTGAAGAATTATGGCGATGTACCTTTAGTAACTGTCCCTTTGTTGGGAGATGATTTAAATCAAACGCGGGCGAAGGCTTCTCTGGTTTATGCTCAAATAGAGAAAGACCTAAATGATGCGGTTGACATTTTACCCCGGAAAACAGAATATGAAGGTATCGAAGAAGTGGGGCGTGCTACCAAAGGAGCTGCATTAGCAATGCTGGTTAAGGTTTGTGCATCTCAGGCAAGCCCCGGTTATGCTGGTCAGGAGTTTTATAAGACCGAAAAATGGGGGGATGCAAAAATACATGCTAAAGCTTTATTTGATTTAAAGGGTTATGATCTTTATCGAGGTAATTATCATGATATTTTTACTGAAGCTGGTGAAAATGGAAGCGGGTCCATCTTTGAAGTTCAATTCTATGACTCTCCGTTAGATGATGGTGCTTTTACGAATAATGGAAACTTTACAACATTCCTGAATATGCCATGGTTGGGGGCGGCTGATCCGTATGGAAGATATCAGGCTACTTATGATCTCTATCTGGCATTTGAAGATGATGATCCCAGGCGTGACATGTCGTTGATTAATTCCTTACGATATGCTGATCAGTGGATTCTTGATGGAGAAACACCCGGTGTTGTAGCGGAGAATTTGACAGGTTTTAGTAATTACAAGCATTATGTCTCTAAAGAGGAATATTACAGCTGGGGTAATTTCCGTAATTCACCGGTTAACGAACGTATCATACGATTGTCCGATGTCTATCTGTTATATGCCGAAGCATGTTACCATACCAATGAGGAAGGGACGGCCAGGACCTATTTAAATATGGTGCGTGATCGTGCCCGCCAGGGTGATGCATCTGTATTACCGGATGTGAATGTCTCAGGTGCGGATTTATTGAATGCCATATATCATGAACGGCGTGTGGAGCTGTGTGGCGAAGGTCATCGATTTCATGATTTGGTGAGAACGGGACGTCTTGAAAAAGAGTTAAAAACAGATGGGTATAAAGTAAAAGCAGCCCTGGCCCGAGATGAAGATGGAGGTTACATTGTAACGGATTCTGGTGAACCAGCTTTCGCTGCGACTAATTTAACCATGCCAAAGAATATTTTCTTCCCAATACCACAAAGTGAAGTAGATAATACCGGTGGTTTGGTGAAACAAAATACAGGATATTAATCGAATTATTGTTTTTATCCATATTACATTTAAAAAGAGGGCCCTGTGCCCTCTTTTTTGGTTCGTATCTGAAGCATCATCTTACATTAATAACTCATTGGAGTACGAGATAATCGCATCATCTGCAAATACACCTCATAAAAGTGGTATAACGGAGCAATAAACCACAAGAATACCTCTAATGAGCAAGATAATAGGCATAAAAGTGCAATTATGGATGACGGGAGGGGGTAAACAGATCACTTAAGTACAAAAACATCCTTCAAAAGCGACAATGTGTCTGGCAAAGGCGGTTTTACATGGACCCGGAGTGGAATAACAGGTTTAAAAGTGACAGAATGTCCGACCGGAGTGGTGTAATGAAGGAGTCGGGTGGATTATAAGTGTTCATGCCCACTTTTTTATCTCACCAGCATCGAAAACGTTTGCAAAAGTGGATTGAAAAATAAATATCACCCTTGCGTGCCGGTTCAAAGGTTCAGAAAGGTAACAAGAGGGTGTGTTATAAGAGTTGCTGGTAAAGGTTTTGCCAGGAAGCGGACCTTATTTCTTTGATGCAAAACCCACATGACGGCTGCATGATCAATGGCTGTAATTGAGAAGGACTTTGTAACTTACGCTTTGTAAATAGAAGGGGTTTATGATGCTAATAATGGTTATAAAACGAAATTTCAATTCAAATATGTCACTCAATAATCCATATAAATATGTTTAAGAAACTAACAGCCGGTATGCTGTTGGCAGTGATGGCAGCCGCTTGTGGCCCGTCACCCAAGCAGGCCGAAGCGACTCCCGGGAAGCACAAGGCAGTCGTGTATCAAGTATTCACACGTCTGTTTGGAAATTCCAACGAAACCAATAAACAC
>JAEINY010000242.1 GCA_016342595.1 Marinilabiliaceae bacterium | reverse complement strand
CCTTTGGCCACTACATCTGTTATTTTTTCTGTTTGACCAGCATTATCCCGGTTCTGGTTAATGTTTGAAGTGATTTGCTCCATGGTTGATGAAACCTGTTCTGTGGCCGACGCTTGCTCTGATGCGCCTTGCGACAACTGCTGGCTGGTTGCACTCACTTGTACACTAGCTCCTGCAATCTGATCAGCCCCATCTTTTATTTTATTGACGATATCAATAATCATTGTTTTCATGGTTGTAAACGACTGGATAAGTTCACCAATCTCATCATTACTCGTTTTTACATCCACTGATGTCATTAGATCACCTTCTGCCATAGCATTGGCCATTTTCACCATACCGTCAATAGGTTTAATTAAACGAGATACATACCATACTACTAATCCTATACCCAATAAAACGAGGATAAACCCGATCCCTATTTGATTCCACATCAAACTATTGGCATGTTTAGTAATCAGTGAATAAGGCACTGAAAACCTTACTTGCCAAGGCGCTCCGGTTCGAGCTATTTGTAATGGAACGAAGACATTTAGAAACTCATCATCAGAGTGTATCATCGATTCACCCGCTTGAATGGTGTTAATCTGCGACTCAAATTCATTGGGAAAAAACTCCTTAATATTGGTATTCACGCGATCCGGGAAATTTTTATTAGCTGCATAAACACCTTCGTGCGATATAATACTCATCTGGAAATCCCCTCCATAATAATCTCCTGAAGAAGCCTGTTCCTGCATAAAATCAATCGGGTAATCAATACCTGTTACACCCAAGAAGAAACCATTATAAATAACCGGCGTCATACATGACACCATGGTTACATCCACTCCTTGAACTGGGTATACAATCGGCTCCGTTAAAACGTCGGTCATTCGCTGTTTGGGCAACCAGTACCAGGGTCCTTTTTCAGCTGTTTCATAATCAACTAATACATCAACTAATGCCGTACCATCCTCATTTTTCGTCAAATAGGACAAAAAACGCCCGGTGGCATCATGTGCCGGTGCATCAATATACTCCTGATCTTTCGAATCAAATACCTGCGATTCAAAACCAAAAGTGAAACCTAAAAAGTCATCGTTGGAAAAAAGTACTTTTTCAGCCATAGCAACTGCCTCTTGCCGACTAATCTCCCCATGCAATTCCGCTTCTCCAACTGCCGACATCGCATTGGCCATGGCTCGTGAAGCATCCATGGCTTCTTCCAAAATGATCTGAATATTAGCTGAAAAATCATTGGCGATAGCAACAGCTTGATTTTGAGCAGCACTAATAGCTTCCTTTCGTGATTGAAAAGTTCCATATGAGATTAGTATCAAGGTCGTCATAAATATACCAATACCTATAATGATCCCTATTTTCTGTTTTAATGACACCTGTTTATTTTTCAACATAACCTTTCAATTTTAAAATGAGACACCAACTACAAAAAACACATCTTTATTATACGGATGAAGAATGAGCGACATATTCACAGGGAGAGAAAAAGAATCGGTCACTTTGATAGGGTAACCGGCATTGAATCCTAAGTTTACAATGGCTGCATCATTGGCATAATAACCTTTAGACAACGTACCACCGATAAAAACTGCCATATCATAATCGTTGTAAGTAAAGGGGTATTTTGCTTCAAAATAAGTTGAATAATTCTGGTTTAAATCGCTATCCAGATCAGCTCCATAAATAAAAGTACTGGTCATTAGAACCAAAGGAAAACCTTCTGTTGGCAGGGTATACACAATGGAAGCTTCTACTAAATGATTGGTCAATGAATCACGCCATTCAGTAAAATCGGTAGACGCCATATCCCGTTCATCTTCGGTGAAATAATCATTTAAATTAAAGGTTAAACCGCCGGTTGTATAAGATAGAAATAAGTCTATTTCCGCATAATTTTTTGAAGTTGCGTATGACCCCCAGGCCATAGCCGTAAATCCTCCCTTGGTAAATGACATATAGGGCTGAATACTGGGAGCATCTGTAAATAATAAACCGCGCCATACATACCTGCTATAGAAATCAACACCGGCATCAAATGCCACCTTTGACTCCTCCTGTCCCATTGATCCCAGTGAGATCAGGCACAACGAAAACATCAGAACTATTTTTTTCATGTGATTCAATTTAAATTTCAACACCTCATAACATTCCTTTATTTATCCTCTTCACATTGAACTTATTGTAGTACTATCAACCCTATTCCAACGCCCACATTTTTAAACCATAAAACCAATACCAACATAGAATATCTTACCTGACAATATATGTAGTATACATCAAAAAGTCCAGAGAATTGATCAACATTATGGGATATTCAATCACTTTAGGTTAGGGTGATTACAAAAAAAGGATTCTATTTACTCGTTGTAGTATTCTCAATCATTGGAAATTCAACAGAAAAAGTGGAACCTTCTCCCCTTTTGGAATTCACGACAATTTCACCATCCAAGAGCCGGACCAAATCCAGTGCTATGGAAAGTCCCATCCCAACACCCTCATATAATACGGACGTATCAGATACATATTTATAGAATTTCTTGAATATCAGGCTTTGATATTCTTCCGGAATACCTACACCGGAATCATGAACTGAAAAACCCCATTTCTTATCTTCACTATAAACTGTCAGTAAAACCGTTCCCTGATGTGTGAATTTTAATGCATTATCCATTAAAATATGGACCACTTTTGACAACAAATTAGTATCAGAAAGCACGACAGAAGTGCTATTTATATCAGACACTTCAAACAGCAATTCAACGTTAGGTTTGTTGTTGTTCAAATTCGTTTGAACATCTTCAATAATCGTTTTCCACAAAGATTGGAAATTAATGTTCAGTTTTTCACAATGAACAAGCCCTTGTTCCAGTTGGGAAAAAATTAAAATATCATCAATGAACTTCAGTAGTTTGTCGTTATTCTGCTGGATGACCTCTATAAAATGAGCTCTTTCTTCATCTCCATACCCTTGTTCACTCAATAATTCCGAATATCCTACGATACCATATAAAGGCGTTCTTATTTCATGACTGAGATTTCCCAAAAAGGCTGTTTTAAGACGGTCAGATTCTTCGGCCCGATCCCGTTCTTTTATCAACTCCTGCTCCTGATCCTTTAGCCGTTTAATCATGCCCTGCATCTCATTCATAAAGAAATTAAACCGGTCACCAAGCTCTTTAAATTCATCATTGGTTTGAATGGCCGATCGAACGGATAGATTTCCATTTTCGGCGGTATTAAAAAGATTTACTAACACACGAATTGGTGAAGTAATTTTTTTACTAAAGAGGAACGCGATAATAATTGAAAAAACTAAAACCGATATCAAGATAATCAGCAGAGAGTTCGCAATCGCGTGTACAGGACCATATATTTCATCTATTGGAACCACACCCATTAAGATCCATTTATTAGATAACTGTTGAAAAGCTAATACACGATCCTGTCCCTGATAATGATAACAATAATAACCGCTGCTTTGCTCCGTTAGCATCCGCTGAAAAGCTTCTACCACTTCCGGCTCATGTGTATCACGTACATTTTCACCTTCGAAAAGAGGATGTATGATAAAATTCAAGTTTTCATTCATCAAACTCACAAAACCGCTTGTGTAAAGCTTTGTATCGGTCCATTTTCGCCGCATTTGTGAAAAGTCAAAATCAGAACCTAAGCATCCTAAAAAGACAGAATCTTTATAAACTGCTTTGGAATACGAAATTAACTCCATGTCCCACTCCTCCCAATAATAGGGCTCCGTCCATATTTCGCCATATTCAAGAGCACCAGTCCACCACCTCATGGATGAAGACGTTAAATCCCTATCACTAATACTGAAGGGTTCCTCCTGTTGAAAGACACCATCTCTGTCCTGATCAAAAAAACCAACTGAGTGAGGTCCTTCTATTAAATCAGGATTAAAAGCCATCCACATGCTTAAAACATCCAATTTCTTGCCAAAGGTGAGGTAATGCTTTTCCAATTCATCTTTATAAGCATGAATAGATGCCGGATTTATACCTTCATCTGGCATGTCAAAATAGAGAATCGACTCAATACCATTTGCAATAGAGCGTAATTTTTGAAGATCTTTTTCAAACCCTTCACTCAAAAATTGAGTTTGAAACATCATTTTTTGAATGGCTTCCTCTTCCACAATTCCTCTACTTCGCCAAAGCGTCAACACAGCTATTACAACAGCTGAAAATAGAGCTATAAAAATAAATAAACCTGTTATTTTAGTTCTGATTCTTGCCATCCCAATCGATCACTGTAACTAATAAAACGACGTAAAAACACCCCTGCTCTTACATATAGTATTTAAATGACATTCCTGCTAGTATCATTTGTTCCCGCATAGCGAAGATAGAAAGAAATATTGAGTGGTACCCTTTATTTATAATCACGATATCAAAAATACTATGGATCAACCTTATTTAGTCTATGCATAGGTATAACTGGATTACAATAGATTAAGACACACAAAAAAATGGGCACCTAATTGGGAATAATTATACAAGATGGGCAGAACAAATATTACTTTGATATAACCATGGGGTAACTCAATTAAAAGGCACGAAGCCATTTCCTGACATGCCGCAAAACGTCTTAAAAGAATCCCCCATATCCCTCTGGAACTTAATGTTGGAAGTCCATACCGCCCGAATTTTCCAGGATCTAATCGGTCCCTTTTATATCTTGATCATTCCTTTGACTGGCTTAGCTACTGTTTTGTTATTGCTTTCAGGGGTGTGGATTTGGTGGAAAAGATTGAGAAAGAAACGAAGCATGGCATGTAAAGCTTAATCAAGCTAATTCAACTGTATCTCCTCCGACACATCCGGCACTTTTAGTTGATTATAAAAACCGATCCGATCGATGATTTCACCAACAATGAAAGCTGTAAGCAACCAAACTAAATCAACTCCCAGGAACAACCCAATAGCCGTCATAAGCAATGATCCAACTCTCAAACTGACCAGTAATAAAGACTGATTTGGCATCCTGTATTGATGAATTAGTAATAAAATCAAACGCACGGCTACTATGGCCCAAAAGATGATTGGCATCAATTTCACTAAAAAGAAGAGTGAAGTGGCAATCAAAACTGTTTGTGCGCTGTGAATCTTCAAAGGCCATCGCCACATGGCTATGGCATACAACATATCAATGGAGAGTAATAATCCCATACCCATCAAGCCCGGAATAACAGCAGGTAGAGGATGAATAAACCAATCCATAAAAACAGCCCCCATGAACAAGGCGAAAAACAGAATTTCCCGACTTAACCAGGAATGTTGAACATGAAGCAATGAGCGCCAGGCTCTTCCCTTTTGTCCTAAATGAAGTGTGCTGAATAAAGCACTTAGTCCTCCTGCTATCAAGAAAAATACTTTCCCTATCAAATTCTCATTATCGATTAATTGCAACCACTCAATTGCCACTAAACTTGAAACTATTAATGAAAAAATAACCAATGGCCATTCGCTGGCAGCTGTGATTTTTTGCTGCGAACGTTGAAAAGGTTTTGATTCCAATTCTTTAAAAAGTTCGGCATCCACCTCTGGGCCTTCTTCACGACGCAATTCAGCTTGCTTAAAATGAGAACCAACATCCACCGGAACGGGTGAAGAAGCACAAACTTCTTCTCGACTAAAAGCATGCAATTTGAACTCCAGAGCACCTGTTGGACAAAGGTGCGCACAAGCCGGTTTTTCCCCTTCAGTTAGGCGATGATTACAAAAAGTACACTTTTCCACTATTCCCTTATAGGCATTATACTTGGGGGCATCATATGGACAGGCCCAGGTACAATACTTACAACCAATGCATTTCTCTGCTGTATGAATCACAGCACCGGTCCTTTCATCGCGGCAATAAGCTTTGGCCGGACAGTTTTTCAAACACGGAGCATCATCACAATGATTACAAGCCAATGACAAGTAGTGCAATGGTAAAAACGGATGATGAGCCGGATTCGTGGAATGAATATTTCGCCACCGGTCCTGAGACTGGTACCCGTTCTCATTCATACAAGCTACCGCGCAAGCACCACAACCTACACACTTGTTGGGATCAAAAACAAAGATGTACTTTTCAATCACCTTCATACTTTTTCGAAATTAACCATGGTATCGTGGAATGCAGTACCATGTCCCATATCAGTTTCACGTCCTTTGGTTAAAGCATTAGCACATGCTCCCTCCTGGTGCCAATAACCATTGTGAACCACCACTACACCAGGGCGCAAACTGGCATCTACATTCACTTTTATTTGAATCTGCCCCTGGTCATTAAAGACGCGTATCTCATCACCGGTTATAATCCCTTTTTCTTCCGCCTCCTTGTAACAGATTGTTGCAAAGGGTTCATCAGTGAGTGCTTTAATCACGTTTAAATTGCCGAATTGCGAATGAATCCTGTTTTTCGTATTGGGAGTCATTAAAGTGTAGGGATGATTTAAATTCACCTTTTTATGATATTCAACAGGTGCTACATAAGTTGGTAGTGGTGATACGCCCCACTTCTCTGAAGCACTTTTGCTTACTAACTCAATTTTGCCGGAAGGTGTGTTAAACTTCCTATCACAAAAAGCTATTTCCTGCAACCCCGGTGCTAATTGAGGGCCTGCCTTCAATTTTTCCAGGGTGAGCTCCGGGAAAGTATCCAGGTATTTCTCTAACCATTGCTCGATGGCCTTATCGTCGGGTTCCGGAATCACTTTTCTAACTTCATCCTCATTAATTCCCAGGCGATTGGCTAACAAATAATAAATCTCACTTTCCGGTTTGACCTCTCCCGGTGGTTCCACTACTTTGGGCTTGAGCTGCACATATGGATTCCAATAGGATGAAATGATATCACTTTGCTCAAACATGAATTTGGCGGGCAAGATAATATCTGCTTCCAATGCTGTGTCGGTCATAAACTGTTCTACCACCACTTTAAACTCCAACTTCCGGAAAGCTTCGTTTATTTTATTACTATCCGGATTTTGAGCCAATGGATTTCCTCGCTCCACCCAGGCCATTTTTAATTCAGGATCACTCATCTTCAACATCTGTTCACCTAAACGGGCAGTTGCAATGGTTCTTCGAAAAATTCCATCCGGCCGTTTAGGCGGATAATAATTCTCCGGTTCTTTCAAGTCACTGAAGATGTCCCCTTGCAAGTCGGCATAATGCCAGCACCCTCCATTTTTTCCAATATTACCCGTAATAATTGACAAAGCCAGCAAGCAGCGAATCGTTTGACCACCATTGGAGAAGCGCTGCATGCCATATCCGGGTACAATCGTCATGGGTTGATTACTCCCCATCCACTCGGCTAACTTTTCAATAAAACTTACAGAAACACCTGATTCCTCGCTTGCCTTAGCTATTGAGAAAGAATCGAGCGAATCTTTAAATTTCTGATATCCCAATACATGCTCCTGAAGGAACGTGGAATCTACCTTATTGCTATCCATCAATAGTTTGGCAATAGCCAATGCCAGTATCCCATCCGTTCCCGGTTTGGGTTGAATCAAGAGATCGGCCCGTTCAGAAGAAGGTGTACGACGAGGATCGATAACCACCAATTTTGCCCCCTTGGCCTGCGCTTTTTCAATGGATATCATTTGCTGAATATTGGTCTCAGCCGGATTCTTCCCCCACAACACAATCAATTTGGCATTTTCCAAATCCCAGGCCACATTGTGTTTATTTTCACCCAAAGTCAGCCGGGTAGCTTCCAGGCCAGCCGGCCAACACAAATTCCCATAAACAGTAGTCGCACCGCCAAACAAACGCCAAAAACCCGAGCTCACCCCATTTAAAAGTCCGGACATACCACTACCAGCATAAAACAGAATGCTGTGATTCCCAAACGCCTGCCTATAATGAGTCAGTTTATCAGTGATTTCCTGTAAGGCCTGCTCCCACGAAATGCGCTCGAACTGTCCATCGATGCGTTTGAGCGGATAAAGAATCCGATCTTCTGAATTAGCCCGCTCCAGATAACTTAATCCCTTCAGGCAAATCCCTTCAGGCGTTGCTTTATTAAGTGGTTGCGGATCAATTTTTACCACTTTACCGTCCTCTACCCATACACGAAATGAACAAGTACTGTAACAGTTGCGTGGACAGGCGGTGTTGAAAACTTGCATAGATTAGGTTGTTTAATCACATTCATCAACAAAAATAGAAAGATAAATGGCAATAGACGCTTAGATCTAACCAAACCTGTCAGCATTCGAAGGATCTGACAGCGCTTAGCTTTTAAAACTCAAATGCCTCTTTCTCCTCTCCTGAGATCGCAAACGTACTGTGAAACTGAGAAATATTATCAACCTTCGAAAGTTTTTCTTCAATAAAGGTTTTAAACTCAGTCATGTCACCCACCATGAGTTTGACCAAGGCATCGTAATTACCAGATATGTAATAAAATTCCATGACTTCGGGAAACGACATCACTTCCTTCTTAAAGGCTTCCACCACATCTTTAGTGTGTTTCATAAGCGATACCATTAAAAAGATAGTCGTTCCTTTGCCAATAATTTCACGATCCAAAACAGCTGTGTATTTTTTGATCACCCCACTCCGCTCCATCTTCTTAACCCGCTCATAAACCGGCGTATTGGATAA
>JAEINY010000241.1 GCA_016342595.1 Marinilabiliaceae bacterium | reverse complement strand
AATAGTTCCTCACTTGAATATTTAAAGACCTTTAAACAGTTTTTGCCGCTTATTTCCACCCTTGCCTCCATCCTGTTTTTCAGAGCAGCCATGAAATCGGCGCTCACTTTTTATTTGCCTGTTTTTCTAGTGAATCAGGGTGAGTCCACGTGGTATGCTGGTATTTCTCTTTCTATATTACAAGGAGCTGGGGTGGCAGGTACTTTTTTTTCAGGTAGTTTATCCGATAAAATAGGACGGCGAGCTATGATGGTTATTGCAACTGTTGGCGCACCTGTGTTATTTTTCTTCTTTTTAAATACAACGGGTATTTTGCAAATGGTTGTTCTAGTGCTAACCGGATTATTTTTGTTTGCTACAGGGCCGCTGTTTTTAGCTATTGTGAATGAATACAAAACAGAACATCACAATTTTGTGAATGCCGTCTTTATGACCACTACTTTTTTGATTGGAGCGGTTATGGTGATGTTGGTTGGATTCGTAGGCGATTGGTTAGGCTTGGAGATGACTTACCGAATTGTAGGTGTCATGGCCTTGATTTCGGTGCCTTTTGCTTTTAAAATACCTGCCCGGCATAAATAGATCGCATCCGATGTTCTTTATAAAGTATTTGATAGCTTGGTCATCTTATCGCTAATAATAGTGAGCTGACCAACTCCTTTTTATGGTAGCTAAACTTTGGGAAGAGGTGACCATGCTTTTGAGTAGTTGTAAAAAGCTTTCAAAAAATAGTACCAGACTTTCGGAAATACTAACCAAAGATCAGAATACGAGTGTCAGCATTCCGAAGACTTTGAAAAAATACTTTAGTGTGTGATTGATAGAGTCTTTTTTAGATAAAAGCAGAGCTTGTAAGTCGGAAAACAAACTTCAATTACAGAAAAGAAGCTTGTTGTCTTAAGCGGGTACGTGGAATGTGTACAGTGTTTTCGATAATGTGATCCAATTGATGCAGAAAGCGTTCTTTGTCACGATTTAAACCGCCTCTAAACACCAGGTAGTTGGATGCATGGTCGCTGCGAAATACTGTTTGATTCAATTCAAGGTATTGAATGAGCAGGCGCATTTCTTTTAATGTTTCCAGCTGTGAGAGGGGATGAAAATCTTCATCCAAACGGCTGCGGAAATGATCTTGTCCCATGGGGAACGAGATGACCAGTAGCGAAAGTAGTTCGGGTTGAATTTCATTCAGCAGTAAAGCCGAGTTAATGGCATGTTGAGTGGAGTATTTTTTACCACCCAAACCATTTAATATCATCACCGATAGTTTAAATCCGATTTGACGTGCCTGTTTGAGGGTGTTAATCTGTTGAAGAGCTGTGACACCTTTTTTAACCATGAATAATACTTCATCATCGCCCGATTCAATGCCCACATATAGTAATGAAAGACCAGCTTTTTTGATCTCTGTTAACTCTTCAGCAGTATACTTACCCATTTCGCGGGATGAGGCATAGGCTGATATCCTTTTAAGATTTGGAAAGGATCTTTTAATAAGCTGAAGTGTTTTAACAACAAAATCCTTATCGGCCGAAAAGATATCGCCGTCTCCTAAAAATACGCGTGCCGTCTCGGGATGTAATCCAGCTAATAAAGTCACTTCTTTTTCCAGCGTTTCAAATGATTTGACCGCAAACTTCTTGGTGCTGTACATCTCACAAAAGCGACACTGATTCCATTTACAGCCCAGAGTGACCTGAACGATAACAGAATCTGCTTCGGCAGGCGGGCGAAATACTGGTTCGTGGTATAAAAGAAACGACTCATTCATTATTGCAAAAGTAATAAAACACTACGTTAATCTACGATCTATTTTTCCTGCATCTCAATATTGACGACGAGTTCATCGAAGTTTTCCATGTCTTCAGGAATCAGACCTCCTTTAAAATCAATGAATAACTTTTTTCTGAACAGCAAGAGATATTTTTTATCTTTTTTCAAAAAACAGGTGAATTGACCGTGATCATCTGTTTTGAGACGGATTTTTTTCATGCCGTTCACATCTTCAATATCAACCCACGCCTCATCAATAGGAGTACTGTTATCTGCATTGGTTACCATGCCTTTGATATGGCAGTATTCCAGGGGTTTAAGTATCGAAATGGCATAGATGTCATCTTCTCCTTTTCCACCCTGTCGATTGGAGCTAAAATAGCCTCGTTTGGAATCATCTGAAAGGGTCAGGCTAAAATCATCAGCGGCCGAATTTAGGGGGTAACCCAGGTTAAAAGGCGCCACATATTGATCATTCACATTTCGGGAAAAGAAAAGGTCGTATCCACCTAAACCGGGGAGGCCATCGGACGAAAAGTACAGGATGCCGTCGACTGAGATAAAGGGGAAGACTTCGTTACCAATGGTGTTGATGTCAGGCCCAAGATTGATCGGCAGACTTAAAAAACCATCTTTCTTTTCGCACATATAAAGATCCATACCGCCAAAGCCTCCCGGCATATTGGAAGCAAAGAATAAGAGTTTTCCATCTTTACTTAAACACGGATGTGCAACGCTGTAACCCGATTTGCGGATGGGTAAGCTCTGGATATTCTTTGACCATTCATCATCCTTGCGTTTAGAAACAAAAATATCTAACTCACTGGCATAATTGGCGGATTTGGAGGCGTTACGGGTGATGAATATGGTTTGATAATCCGGTTCGAAACAGATGGGGCCATCGTTGAGTTTCGATTGTAAGGCTTTGGAGAAAAGTGTTGCCTCTCCGCTGGTTTTAAGCGACAAGACGTCCGCTTGGAAAAGATTGAAAAAGGGCATTCCGGTGCGCACATCTTCCTGTTTTGTGATACTTTTTAAAGGACGATTGGTTGAAAAAATCAATTTATCCTGATATATGACAGCACCGAACTCTGAGAAACGTGTATTGATGGCCAATGGTGTTATTTCGTAGCGTGTAGAGTCATTTTTAAGCTCTTGAATATAACTGGCTAATGTGGGTGCTTGAATGGCCAGCTTCTTACCGGATCGTTTATAATATTCTTCGAGATTTTCAGCCGCTTCATCATACTCTTTAAGCTTTTGTAACTCACGGCTCAAATGGAAATAGACGCTGTAATCGAAATCGGGATATTCCAAAACTTTATTGAACCAATTAACCGCTTGTTGGCTTTCGCCCATTTTTTGATAGGCATGCGCAATTTGATTGGTGGCATAATAGGCATTCTCTCCTTCCGAGATTAATCGCTTGTAAAGATTGATGGCTTTCGAATAGTTGAAGTTTTCGAAATATTGATTCGCCTTTTCCAGGTCTTTGTTTTGAGCAAAAATACAAAAAGAAATGGCAATAAAAGTAACTAAAACGATCAGGCGCATATTAGAAATATCTTGGATTTTGAACTTTGTCTTTCTTAAAATTAAACTCATAGGAGATCATGATTTCATGGGTTCCGCTGTTGTAATTCCGCATTTCGTTGGTGGTCATATCAAAGGCATAACCCACGCCAAATTGTGGAGAGAATTGATATTGTACCATGGCCCCAAACGAATCATTGAGGCGATAGAGTACGCCTAACCACAGTTTTTCACGCAGCAGGAAATTGGCATTAAGATCTAATGACAACGGGGAGGCTTGCGTTATCTTGGTGAGAAAGCTCGGTTTAAACTTTACATCACTATTCAAATCGAATACCAAACCCCCCATAAAAAAGTAATGCCTGGTTTCTTTTCCGGCTTCACCCAATATTTCAACTTCTCCGCTGGCCAGTTTATTCTCCAGTAATTTTGGGGCGGATGCTCCAAAATAGTATTTATCGGAATAAAGATACAAACCAAAACCAAAGTTAGGCAGGTATTTACTGACAACCGGTACTTGAAGGGTTGGATCACTGCCGGGTTGAGGGGCGTGAAGGCCGTTGACATCAAATTGGTAATGATTAAAACCACCTTTTAGCCCGAAAGATAATTGAGCCTTGTCTGATACATTTATGCGATAGGCATAATCAAAATACAAACCTGTTTGTGATGTTGGGGTTACTTTATCATGGATCAGCGATAAGCCTAATCCTATTTTACTAGCCACAGGCGTGTGGGCGGTGACTGTTTGAGTGGATGGGGCACCATCAAAACCCACCCATTGGTGCCTCGAAAGGGCCATTAGGCTTAACATATCACGTGTGCCGGCATAAGCCGGATTGAGCGCGAGGGTATTAAACATGTATTGGGTGTACATGGGATCCTGCTGTGCCTTGCTTTCTATACCCAAGGTTGCCAATAGCAGCATGATCAGAATGGATCTGATTCCCGATCTAATGGTTTGTTTTATATTTTGATGTTTCATGGTTTTCGTTTTTCGGTTATTCAACTTCTGCTGTCGCTGCACATTATCGTTTAATGTAAACAGTCCCCTTTATCACTGTGCCATCATTCACTTTGAAGACGTAGAAGTAAGTTCCTTCCGGTAAATCAGCGCTACCCAGTGTGCTGGCTTCCGATTTACCATCCCATTTGTTGTCGTAATTCTTTTTGTAGAATACCTGACCACCCCAACGGTTGAAGACGAATAATTCATTGCCACCCTCCTCTATTTCAGCTTGCGATACACCTGGTATTTCAAAGTATTGATTAATGCCATCACCATTAGGTGTAAAGATAGTTGGTTGTGTGTCCGCATCCTCTTCGTCACGACAATCGTCATCATTATCCTCGTTGTTAGGAATGCCATCGCCATCACAATCATCCGTTCCTTCTTCTTTGTCAGGAATATTATCATCATCCGAATCGGTATCCAGGAAATCAGGCGTGCCATCAGCATCGCTATCTTTCAGATTATCGGCGCAGGCATCGGTTAATCCGCCTTCGATCGCATCGCTGATGCCATCATTATCTGAATCCGGATCATCGTAGTTGGGATCACCATCGCCATCTGAGTCAATTGGATTGCCATTTTCATTATGCTCCAGTATATCAGGGATACCATCACCATCAGTATCCAGCGGAGAAACTGTAATAAATGCAGAAGCTATGTGGCAACCGCCATTGTCGTCGCAGATTTCGTAGATGATTTCCTCAGTGAAACAATTTTTGTTGAGCGGCGCTGTATAGCTAAGTGTAGTCCTATCAATAAATTCAGCTGAACCTTGTAATCCCGGACTGCTGGCATGAATGGTGGCCGTTAAAACATCTTCATCGATGTCACTATCATT
This sequence comes from Marinilabiliaceae bacterium, assembly GCA_016342595.1. GTDB lineage: Bacteria > Bacteroidota > Bacteroidia > Bacteroidales > Marinilabiliaceae > JAEINY01. The sequence continues at coordinate 3,504 of JAEINY010000241.1, read as the reverse complement.
TGATGCCACATCCCATTCGATGGTATTGGATTCGATAACGGTTAGGATGTCATCCGTTGCCACCGGAGCGTCATTTACCGGGTTAACAGTGATGAAGATAGTGTCGATAGCACAGCTTTCTTCACCAGTATCACAAACCTTATATTCAATCATATCCTCGCCGAAGAAATTGACATCGGGGATATAAGTAATAGCTGTGTCTGCAATACTGATTTGATAAGATCCGAACTGTGGTCCATTCACAACAGATAGAGCGGAGTGGTCCAGGTTATCATTAGGATCAGTATCATTTCTTAATGGCTTTATTTCAATGGCTTTATCCTCATTTAAAGAAACGTAATCTGGTTGAGGTGTTGGCGGTACATTCCCGGTAGTCACAGATAAATATACGGAAGCGATCGCGCATAAACCATTTGTATCACAAATACGGTATTTATAACTGTCGTTGCCAAAGAAGTCTGGATTTGGTTTGTAAAGAATTATACCGGTGCCGGTCTCAACTGTAGTGGTACCATATAGTGGTTCTTCAACAACAATGATACTCAGTAAGTCCAGGTTGTCGTCTACATCATCATCATTGTCAGCTACATTTGTGTATATATTAGCAGTGCCTGAAGAAGGATCAGACTGTCCAAAATCATCATGAGCGACAGGATTGTCATTCACCGGTGAAATTGTTATAGTAATAGATGCAGAACTACACAGATTTGTGCTATCACAGATTTGGTAGGTGAAAGTATCTGAACCATTGTAATCTGTAGCAGGAGTATAGTTGATCCGATTATCAATTACTTGTGCCGTCCCGTGATTTGGAGCTGTTGAGACGGATAGTTGAGTGGAATCAATATTTGAATCACTGTCGCTATCATTCAGCACTACATTCATACTGATGGTTTGATCTTCATCAATGGTATAGGCATCATCATTAGCTATTGGAGCATCATTTGCATTATTCACTCGAATCGTGACAGTGGCCTCAGCGCATAAACCAACGCTATCGCACACTTGATAGGTCAATTGGTCGGAACCAGTGAAGTTGGTTTCGGGAGTATATTCAATCCGGCCACAGTAATTATGAGTATTAGCAGTTCCGTGCGTCGGTGCAACCAGAATGGAAACGCTACAACTATCAATATTATTCTCTAAGTCACTATCATTTTCCAGGACATGGATGATTACAGGTGTCTCTTCATTGGTTGATATTTCATCATTTATTGGTTGAGGTGGATCATTAACCGGGATAACTGTAATAGATGCTGTTGCCTGGGCCTGTCCTCCTGATTCGTCTTCTACAGTGTAATCAAATGTATCAGTACCATTAAAATTTGGATTTGGAGAGTACACAATTTGTAAGCTATGACGATCGATTATGGCTGTTCCATTTTGAGGTGCAGTTGAAATACTTAGCGTTGTTGGAACAACTGTGTCATCTATATCCGTGTCGTTGGCCAGAACATCAATTGTTATATCTGTATCTTCTGGTGTTTCAGCGTCATCATTTATTAGTATCGGTATATCATTTACCGGATTAATTGTTACCGTAACAGTCGCTTGATCGCAATAGTCACTTTCGTCGCATATTTGATACATAAAGTTATCTGTCCCAAAGTAGTTGGGAGTCGGTATATATTGAACTGTACCATTATCAATGCTTACACTACCATGTTGAGGGGCTGTTTGAATAGCTAAAGTAGAAGGGGCAATGTTGTTTTGCGGATCGGTATCATTATCTAATACCATAAAAACAGTCACTGCATCTTCATCAATTTGGTATTCATCATTGATGGCATTGGGAGCTTCATTAGATATCGTTATTGTAATTGTACCAGTATTACTGATTAGATTGGTTTCGTCTCGAACCGTGATTGAAAAATGGTCACTTCCGGAGTATCCGGTAGTCGGTGTATAAGTAATTATTCCATTTACGCCATCCAAGGATGTGGTTCCATTGGATGGTTGGTCTGTAATCACTAAAGTGGATGGTGCGACATTATCTTCCGGATCGGATACTAAACTACTAAGCAGGATGTCAACGGCTTCGTTTTCTGGTGTAGTGAAACTGGCATCGGTCAATACAGGGGCATCTGGAACAGGTGAAACAGTTATAGAAACAGTAGCTTCATTGCTTGTTAAACCGGTCAGGTCACTAATGCGATAGGTTAATTGATCCATTCCATTGAAATTTAAAGCAGGCTCATACCGTATCCGACCATTTAATACATCTGCAGTTCCATGTGAAGGTGGACTAACTACTTGCAAACTTGATGGATTAATGTCGATATCGATGTCGTTTCTTAATACGTGAATAGTTATTGCTTCATCTTCATCAATGGTCACCTCATCATCTATCGCTAAAGGAGATAATCTCGAGATATCAATATATACAAAAGCAGTATCAGGTATTGCAGGTAAAGGGTAACCGGTGTCATAGACAATATATGATAAGGTATCTTTGCCATAGAAGCCATTGTATGGCACGTAGTTAATGGTTTGGTTTCCTAAGATAGTAGCTGATCCATGCTTTGGTAATTGATACAACTGTAAAGAAGATTGATTGATACCTCCATTGGGATCGTTGGGATCAGTATCATTACTTAAAACATTACTGTTAACAGGTGTGTTTTCAGCAGTATACACATAGTCGTTAGCCGCAATAGGTTGATCATTAATGGGTGCAATAAGTAAATCAACGACAACTGTATTGCCAATACCGACCCCATCTGATACTGTGTAGGTAAATGAATCAGCGCCTTGAAAATGTGCATTGGGTTGATAGGTAAACGATCCATTTTCACTAAAGGAGAGTGAACCATTTGAGACATCTGTTACTAATTGAGCATTTAAATTCGGACTATCAATATCAGAATCATTTTCCAGTAATCCGGGTGCTGATACAATCAACTCACTATCTTCGGTTAGATTATAAGTCTCTCCCGTATTAACTGGCAAATCATTTTGCAGAATTATCTGGATCGTTACGGTCACGGGTTCCGAATTTAAACTACCATCTGATGTGAGATATGTGAATGCATCAGTACCATAAAAATCATCAGCTGGAGTATAGATAAATGAGCCATCAATATTCAGGTTTAAGGAGCCATTGGCAGGTAAATTCTGAAAATAGGCTTGAAGAGTAGTGTTATCCACATCATTGTCATTGGCAAGTACACCTGGAGCTTCAATAATTAGCTGTGTGTCTTCGTTGGTGGAGTAGGTGTCTGGGGTAGCTGTGGGTGCATCATTGACATCCACGACAACAATCGTAAAAGATTGTTCATTTTGCGCAGTTCCGTCTGAAACGCGAAGGGTCACCAGGTTGTCTCCTGTATTTGCATTAAGCGGTGTTCCGGTTAAGGTCGCTGTACCATCGTTATTATCCGTTAGTGTTAACCACGTTGGACGTGTTGGAGCAGTGATTGTCACAGTGTTTCCGTCGTCATCATTGGAAGTTATGTTGTAAGTGTATAGTATATCTTGCGTAGCTGCCGTAGGAGCCACTGAAGT
>JAEINY010000240.1 GCA_016342595.1 Marinilabiliaceae bacterium | reverse complement strand
TCAGGGTTAAAAGTCGTTTGTAAGGCTTCATACTCCTGCTTGTAATCAAAATAATTACCCGGATTTTCACCTGATTTGCGACCACACCAACCATAATCTTCCGGACACAGCGACCAGGACTCTACAATCCCCCACTGGCTATATCCTCCCCAGTGCATCAATAAGCCAAACTTAATATCTTGCCATTCTTCCAGTTTTTGTAATACCTGAGGATCCGTTTCCGGCACGTAACGCTCATCTTCATAAATGGCTTGCCCAAAACTCACCTGCCCTATCATTAAGAAGGCAAATACAATTTGAAGTGTCTTTTTCATTCTGTTTTATTTTAATAATTCAATATCTTCTTTCTGCTTTCGTTTCATACCCCAATATCCATACTTGGCATATTGTAACTGGGACTATTCGAAACCTACCGAATAACTAATATAAAGAAAATAATAGGGCGCCTAAAGTCTCTTCAGGAAAAGTGAACAAGCAGCTCCCTTAAATGAACAAAGCCGGAATCATCTATCGACAATCCCGGCTCAATTCTAATCAAATACAATGATTTCTTATAAAGGAGTTACTCCTTTCTTCAAGATAATATTACCATATTTAGCAGTCCCCCCTGTCATGACTACAGCAGCAGCTGATTGGGTTCGTCTATAAAACTCCATTCGATTGATGGTTTGGATTTTCGTAATGTGCGGATGCGTTTTTTCGATGCGTTCACGATAAGATGCTTCTACTCGCTCATCCAACTGATCGCCTTCAACAGGAGCCATCATAATAAGTGGATAATCCACATAAGAATCCAATTCAAAAAGAGGTAGGATAGTATTAAATTAGTATTTTTATAAATCATCACGTTCAATTTTACTTCATGGAGAAAATGACGAAATCGCAAAAATCAGTGCTTACAGTGGCTGCACTCACCTCTTTTTTGGGTCCATTCCTTATTTCTTCTGTGAATGTCGCCTTACCGGTTATTGAGAAAGAGTTCCAGATCAGTGCCATTGAATTAAGCTGGATTATCATGGGCTTTTTACTTTCCTCGGCCATTTTTTTATTACCTACCGGACGATGGGCAGATATTAAAGGGGCCAAAGCCGTTTTCAAGCAGGGTACTATTCTTTTTGTGTTGTTCACATTATCCAGTGCACTGGCGCCTAATTCCTCAATTTTAATTGCAGTTCGTTTTTTACAAGGCATTGGATCGGCGATGGTCATGACTACAGGCCCGGCAATTCTGATCAATGAATTTCCGCTAAAGCAACGTGGGAAGGTACTTGGAATTACCGTTGCAGCCGTTTATTCAGGGCTTTCTGCAGGCCCATTTGCGGGCGGCTTTATCACCAGTTATTGGGGCTGGCGCAGTATTTTCTGGATATCAGGTGCCATTGGTATTCTTGTTATGATTGTGGCATTTTCCTTTTTAGGCAAGGACCAAACTAAAATGCCCGACACGCCAATGGATCATTTAGGCGCCTTTTTGTATTCACTGGCATTAGCTGGTTTAGTCATAGGATCATCACAACTAAAAACAACTACCGGAATTTGGTTATTAATTGGCGGCACACTTTGTCTCATTCTATTTCTGGTCCATCAATCCAGATCGACCATTGCTATTTTTCCCCTTCAGTTATTTATTAGCAATCGTCTGTTTGCCTTTTCCAATGCAGCCGCCCTCATCAACTATAGTGCTACTTTTGCCATTGTTTTTTTGCTCAGTTTATTTCTTCAAAAAGTACAACACTATTCCCCCAGTGAAGCCGGAAGTATATTGGTTGCACAACCGATTGTCATGGCCGCATTATCACCTTTAGCCGGTCGTTTATCCGATCGTTTCGAGCCGCGGTGGTTAGCCACTCTCGGTATGACAGTCTGTGCCATCGGATTAATTAGTTTTGCCTTCCTAAACAAAGACACATCGCTGATCCAGATTATTGGCCTCCTGGTGTTCATTGGTCTGGGATTTGCACTGTTCTCATCGCCCAACATGAATACGATCATGAGCTCTGTTGATAAATCTAAATCGGGTATAGCCAGTGGCATGGCTGCCACGATGCGTGTTTTAGGCCAAATGGCAAGTATGAGTATCGCTACATTAGTGTTTGCGGTGTTTTTTGGCAATCAATCCATTGCAGGAGTTGATGACAATACTTTCATCAAAGGGATTCGCCTTGCGTTCCTGATATTCGCCATCATCTGTATGGCAGGTATCTATTTTTCAATGAGTAGAGGTAAGATGCATCACTCATCCATTAATTCACATTGATCCAACCATACAATCACAAAAAAACGAGATTCAATTATTCTGTTGGTATATTGATTGACCCCACATTGGTGATTTGGTAATGTGAAAGATTAAATGTTTTATTGGCATTTTTATCAATATCCTTAACGGTATAAAGAGAACGTTCGCCGCTTTCCTTGTCAACAGACTCACTTTCCATCAGAAAGCCCCATGGCATGCCTCTCGAATAGAGTGATGTTTTAAACACATTGGACATAAAATCTTTGCTATCCCATTTGTATTCTTTCGTCACCCAAAAACGTGTCACATCCTCTTCATCTTCATATTTATACTCTTCACATTTATACCCCAAAATTGATTTTGTTCGTCCGGTTTTTTTCACTTTCGGATCAGTTAAGGGGGAATCTGGTACTGTTTCATCATCCCATTCCTCATCCTCCATGGCATCTTCCTGAAATTGCTCTTTGAATCCCTTCATGCCATACACAATGCCTGTTTTCTTGCCTTTATCGTCACTTAATATGATGGTCGCCTCATTTTTAAAGTCCATGATAAACACCCCTTTTTGATCACGCCTGGAGGCATGCTTTTCCCCTTCCACAAACTCATAGGCGAAGGTTTCTTCACCAGGCGTGACAAAACTAATGATATCACCATCACTTTGCAGTTCGCCATTCTTCTCATAATTCCTGACATTCATAGTTATAGATGACTTGAAGGAATAGGCCTCTTCCACATCTACCGGCTCTGAAGACATGCCCATCTTGCTCATCCAATCAGAGAGCGTTTTTTGTTGATCCCCATCTGATCCTTTCTTCCTGACCTCCTGATCTTGCTTGTCTTCCAATGATTCTTCAGCAGCGTTCAATCCCTTATCAATTTGTTCATCCGCCTTTTCTTCGGCTTTCTTTTCAGCTTTTTTCTCGGCTTTCTCGGCTGCCTTTTTGGCCATCTTCTCCAGGAAAGTTTGTCCTTCTACCGGCACAGACATAAGTGTACCAAGCAGGAACGTTACTAATAAAAAATACTTCTTCATGATTTCTATTAATTAAAAGTCCACACTAGCATGTAGAAATTTACCACCTTTTTTTGGTATTGTCCAATCGCACGGTCAGGAAGCATTTCGACCTAACGATTAAAAAAAATTCCTTTTTCTTTTAACCTTTTCTACATTGCTGCATCTTTATAACAAAGACCAAACGAATTGAAACAAACAATTAACCTGACCGAGCGATTAATTGAACAATGCAAGAAGGGAGATGAACGCGCCCGTTACGCAGTGTATAAACAATATGTGCATGCTATGTACAATGTGTCGCATCGCATTACAGGCAATCAGTTTGATGCCGAAGATGTGGTGCAGGAGGCTTTTGTGAAAGCATTTAAAAAGATTAACACCTTGAAACAAGTCAACACATTTGGCGGATGGCTAAAGCAGATTGTGGTGAATGAAAGCATCAGCCTGGTGCGTCGACAAAAACGGTTACAACAAGCGATCGAACCCATCGACAGCCTAGCTGATGCAGAAGAGGAGCCATTGATCGATAACAAGATCCCCATAGAAAAAGTGATGGCAGCCATCATGCAGTTGCCCGAAGGCGCCAGAGTGGTGTTTACATTACGTGCCATCGAAGAGTATAAGTTCATTGAAATCGCAGAAATGACCGGACAAACCGTTAACAACTGTAAAGTGCAGTACCACCGGTCAAAAAAAATATTACGCAGCCAGTTAAAAGAGAGTGTCTATGCAAACTAATTGGGACGATTACCTCAAAGAAAATAAGAACCAAACGGATGTGTTTCAACCTGATGAAGAGCGCATGTGGAGAGACATTAATCAAGAACTCAACAAGCCTGCGTTTTCGTATAAAAAGGCTTTTATGCGAATTGCTGCTGTAGCAATTGTGCTGCTGGCCATCGGTAGCCTGGTGCGCCATGAGTTGATGATGCAGGATCAACTGGATAGTCTGGCAAAAATCAATAATGAATTAGCCTCAAAGGAGTACAACTATATTCAACAAGTACAAAATAAGTGGGACGAATACATTGCCATTGAAGCTGGTGAGAGTCCCGTCACACAGATCCTTCTGGATGAACTGGAGTTTCTGGATACAATTTATGTCAAAGGCCTTACTGACATCAAGAACCACGGTTATAACGAGCGGGCTGTGGTGATCATGCTCGATACCTATGAAAAAAGGTTACGCATTATTGAACGGTTAATTAATGAAAAACGCAAACAAGAAAAATATGAAAACAAGAACGAATACATCCAAATATAAGTGGTCTTTTCTGCTTCTGCTTGCCCTGCTTATACCCTCAACTTCTATGCTGGGCCAAACAGACGTTCAGCCGGTGGTGATAAAACAATCGGCCAAAGTAAAAGCCAATCCTAAAGTCGACGTTTTAGTATATGACGTTCCAACAGATATACTGCCGGCCACCGGGAATGAGATTAAAGTAGAACTGGAATATTATGCCGATGGGAAAGAAGAGGATCTCAAAAAATTGCGTAACAGCATTGAAGAAAACCTTCTAACCTACTATCAAGGTGATAATTCAGTGGATATTACATTAAACCTCCATAACTATTTTGAACTGGAGATTATGGGAATGAGATGGAGCAGGGTCACCACCAAAGGATCAGGCAAGAAAGAAACCATTAAACTGAAAGAATTTAAAATCAAGAGTTACAAAATCTGGTTACCCGCTGACATGAGCCTGAATCTGGATGCCAAATATTCCAGAGTGAATGTCAACACCAACATCAACGGGCCGGTGAATCTTAAAATATATGATTCACAACTAAGCACCCAATCCATTGCCGGTGATGTGGAAGGCGAAATGAAATACTCGTCTCTAAAGGCCCATTCATTGGGGAATATATATCTGGAATTATACGAAACCAAACTAAAAGCCGAAGAGAGTCTAAAAGGGACTATTGATGCAAAGTATTCGGATATTTCAATCCGCAATATGCAAGCTTTGAAGTTTGATGGGTACGAAGGCAACTTGTATTTATCACACGTCCCTATGCTGGATATCACCACGAAATACACGAATTTATCCATCGTTTCGGCCCATCAGCTAAATTTATCTGCTTATGAAGGCACATCAAAACTGGGAAAAATTGATGATTTAGTTATTCAAGGTAAATATTTGGAGTTAAAAGGAGAAGAACTCAAGTCACTGAAGATGACCGATGGCTACGAAAATGAAATCACCTTTGATAAAATTGAATCCTTGATTTCGACAGGTGGCAAGTACAATGAATTCAGCATCGGTGAAGTCACCAAACAGCTCATTATTGATGGTTATGAAGAAGAAGTGGACATTGATAAGATGCAAGGTAACTTCGAAAAAATTGAACTCTCCGGTAAGTACCTGGAATCAGATATCACCATCTACAATCCCCAGGCGCACACCTTATCGGGTAGTGTTCAATATCCAGACCTAAACGTCAATGAAAAAGCTTATACCATTCGTAAAAAAGTGGGCGACTCCTCCAAGCTGGAATTCGAATTTGAATTTGGCGATGTTTCCCAAAGCAAGTCTAAAATTACCATCAACGGGTACGAATGTGATGTGAATTTGCAGCATATCACCAATTAAGGATTTCGATTTGCAATAATACAACCTCATCACTTTAAAGGCACCAGAGTTATCATGATTATAATGATTGCTTTAGTGCCTTTAGTCTTTGTTACAAAACAAACTGACGATTCCAGTGCTGTCCTTTTCAAAAAACCAGTTTTGTTTTTATCGATAATTCATCAAATTATTACACAGAGTTCCGGAGAAAAACAAAAATAATAAGGACACAGAGTATTTTTATTAATATGGTATTACTAATTATCTCAATAAATCTGAAAGACTCTGTGACCATTTTCTTTGCCTGAACTTTGTGCTCTTCGTGTAACAATTTTTTACCACACACAAATACAGTCCGGTTGTTCCACACAATTCCTTAGAAGTTTTAATTGATAATCGAACAAATGCTTTTAAAACCTAGTAATACTTCAACAAACTTCCCATTTTCTCTGCCGAATCATCCAAACCACCTTCCCGGTTTCGCTTCAACCAAATCAATTTATGGTTTTCAATAATCTGTTCCAGCTCCAGTTTCAATTCTTTACGGCGCGATTCCGGGATATTTGAGATAGCTCCTCCCCGGGCAGCCAGCCGTTCCAACCCTAATTCACAGGCATATTGGGTTAAAGCAACAGCTTGTGCTAATTCTTCCTTCACAATGTCGGCATCGGCAGAATTGAGCTGTGCTTTATCAAACCGAACCATTTGTTCAGAGATATAGTCAGAGGCCCTTTTAAGATTTGTGGCATTTAATTGTTTGAAATATCTGTTGTTCTTCATCGATCGGGTCGGATATCTTAACAAGTGATAAAAGATATTGCTATTATCGGTGACTGTAGCCGTTTTCAGGTAGGCATTACCCAACTTCACCACCACATCACCAGAGATACCCGTGGGATCTTCAAACACATAACGCGAAATTAGCGCGGCAATATCCATTTCTTTATTGGCTTCTACCTGCCAACTCAAAGCCGCACCATAAGCCAGAGTGGGATAAGTAACTGTTAATGGTTGCCAATGACCATGATCGCCCCAGTTGGTATTCAAATACCCCTTAGCACCATACTTTTTACCATTTATCGCGGCATTCAACAAGTTTTGAGTGCCATTTTTATGCCGGCCAATCAGGGCCCGCCAGCCAGATGTGCCCGGACAAACATAATAAGGCACGCCGGCTTCCTGAAACTTCGGACACTGCTTCGCAAAAGGATGTTGTGCTTCATAGCCCCAGATGAGAGCCACCATATCTTTAGGTAATGCAGGTATCAATTCCGGATGATTCAAAATGATATCGCCCCAGAACTGAACCGTGCGGTCATATTTATCCACTTCAGCCTTTAAATCCATTAGGAAATCCAGGTAAACCTGTCCTTTCCCTTTCTGAGCGCAAAGGGCTTTGGATTTGCCAATGCCCAACTCCACTGTTTCGTCACACCCAATGTTAAAATAAGCGCTGCTGAAATTGGGTAACAACTCGGCATATAATTCTTGCATCAATTCCAACGCCCCTGGTTCTACAGGACTCAAGCTGGTGCGTGACATCATGCCCCAAATGGTTTTGCCGGGCTCCTTCAACTCCGCCAAATGCGCATACTCTTCATGAATCAACCAGCGTTTCATATGCCCGAAAGAATTTTGATTGGGCACCAGGTCCATGTAATGATTGCGACAATAGGCATCCAGCAACAAAATCTCTTCGGCCGTCACAGGGCTGGCATTTTCCCACACCTTTTGATGATTTTGATAGGCAAAGGTATGCTCGGTATATAACTGTACTTCATTAATCTTCCAGGACGCGAGTTTATCAATCAAAGCATATAAGGTTTCCATGGTGGGCACCTTATCGCGACTGATATCCAGCATGACGCCACGCCGTTCAAAATCCGGTTCATCGTTAATGACCAGACAGGGCCAATACCCTTTCTCTTGTGCATATTGGCTTACTTGTCTCAAAGTCAGCATACCGTAATGAAGACCTGCCATATCTCCTCCTGTCAGTTGAATGGCTGAGTCTGATATCTCCAATTGATAGCCTTGTGGCGGAAGCATTGAATCCAGGGTCATCTCCATCAGAGGCTGCTCCGCCACAGCGGGATGAGCAGCGATGTGCGTCTGAATACCGGATTGTCCCAATGTTTGCTGGACATATAAAGCTGTACGTATCGCCTGGGTTCCGGATGCATAACAAATTAATCGCCCATTATCCCGCTCTAGGGAGCCTTCTTTCAAGTCCAAATATTTTGGAGCCGGCAGCAAGTAGTCATTCAATGATTGGGACTGAATAGTCCCGGTAAAAACAGCCATTAAAAACAGCACAAACAACTTAGCATATATCATTTTACTCATCATCAAAACTCTTTTCGTTTAAAAGAACCCAAGCGCTTTATCAACCTGCAACAAAAAACTGTCACTGGTTACCTGCTACCAGAAATCAGCAACATACTCAGCCAATACGCCGGTTCATATTCATCGCCTAAAGTAGCTATTTTATAACGTTTCATTACTGACAACACCTCTCCCTATACATAATCTCTTCCGCCTGTTTCACAATTTCCGGTCAGAAGTATTGATAATTGCTTTCAAACAAAAAAAATCAATTTCCCTGCCGGCATGTTCATCTCACATGAAAATTGGGATAACTTGATAACTATAAAGCGCTCTAAATTCCTTTCTCCATCTCTATGCAACATCTCTAAAAATTAATAAATTCGGGCTGTTAAATGAGATAAACTATGTGGACATTTATTTGCGCCATCGTGGCATTGCTTGTGGGTTACTTAATATATGGAAAGTTTGTGGAACGGTTCTTCGGAGCCGATGACCAACTGCAAACACCGGCCATTAAAAAGGCAGATGGCGTAGACTATTCACCCATGCCCACCTGGAAAGTATTCACCATTCAATTTCTCAACATTGCCGGACTAG
>JAEINY010000005.1 GCA_016342595.1 Marinilabiliaceae bacterium | reverse complement strand
GAATACAAATAACATAATAATTAAAAATCGTTGAAGTCTTGAAATTTCATTAGTTTTTAAACTGCACTCATATATGTTGTTAGATTATTTATGGATAACCCATTTTTAATATATTCTGCAATCGGTTCTTTTATAGAAATATTGTATTGTTGAGCGAATGCTTCAAGTTCTCCAAATGTTTTTGGTAGTGATGTTGAATATGCACCATTGGGCTCAGTTTTGTTAGACCAAACTAGTAATGAAAACAAGGGTAAATCAACATCGTTATTATCTTTATCTTCAATGAATTTTAGATTTAAATCTTTAATTAATTTAAAAAGTTTTGTAAGGTTAACAGGTGTTATGTCAAAATTGATCAATTTAAAGGATGGATTAGCTAAACTCTTTAGTTTCGTTGAATTAAGAAGAAAACAAAAAGGTATTTCAGACGAGTGTCTTTTATTTTCAGATATGTAATTATAAAGTTTTAAATGGCTGTATATTGAATATCCTTTATATCCCTCAAGTCTTACTGGTTCAAATTCGTCAGCATCTTCAGTTAGAAGTCCATTTGCCGCTTTTGAAAACCATTGTTTAGCGACAAAAAGCAAATCACTTATTCGCCGATTTGCAAACCATTCGTCGAGATTTTCACGTACCAAACAAAGTGTTGGAGGCTCGCCATTTGTTACTGCGTACAAATGAGATAAGCTTGAAGATGGGAAATCTTTTCTATCAGACTTTACTCTAGGAGCAGTATTAGGGTAACTATTTATATTGAACGAAATTAAAATTGGTTCAAATTGCCTAATGTCAATATTGCCATGAGTGCCTTTTGATGGTAAGTTAACTTCAATTAACAGAGGTATAGATATTATAAAGTCATTAACTTTTAACACATCAATTGCATCCATTCCGAATAACTCCATTATGTCACGAATAGACTCTTGAATGGCAATTGGTAGCTCTACGTTACACTTTTCGTAATCCGTACTATATAACATCATCACCATTTTTAACAACAGTACTTGCAGCTCCTGCTGCCCCTCCAGAAGTAATTGCAACTTTTGCCTTTTCAGTAGATTTTGTTACACCATTATTCGTTACAATAAATTCAACTGGTTCGGGTGATTTCTCTTTAGGGATTATGGCTAATTCATAAAAATCGTCTTTTGAATCAAGAGCCTTGATGTATTCGTCTTTAGCTGGTTTATGAGGTGGGTTTGGTTTTTCTTTTACTATTTTCTTACTTGAGCTGACAATTTTACCACCAGCTTCTTTATAGTCATTTAGTAATTTTAGACTATAGTCTTTGGGCGTTTGATTCTCTTCTTTATCATAAGATACGTCATTGAAATATGTCCATGAACAATGATGTGGAGCTAAAAATAAATCCCACTTTAAATATTTTTCATTGTTATTGTTTTCAGATATTTCAATAATTTTTTCCCATTTATAATGGTCAGCATCCCCTCCAAAAATAGCAAATGTAACGTGGTCTTGGTCTGTATCTTTATCCTTAAATCTAGCCTGTACAACAATACTTGAAGAGTTTCTGTCTGCAGTTGCTCTGCTTGTTATTAAATCTTTTTTAAACGGAGCATGAATAAAAAATGAAAAATTATTGTATGTCTTATCATTGATTTCATTAATCTCATTACCCGGAACATATGCAGTTACATTTTCAAGTTTTTTATCTTCGTCATAACCGATTAATCTTAATCGATTTCCTCTTGTATTTCTTGCTTCACCTGTTAACCTTTTCCTTCTATTAACTTCATTTCTAATTGCATTTGCATCATTTGATTGGTCTGTAGTAAATAACATTGAGGTTACCCAAATTTCATCATTCTTCCGATTTATTTCAGAATAATCAGATGTAGAACCAGTATAAAAATTCTTTTTGAATCCTCGACAATGGTCTTCATCTGGGTGGGAAAGTATAAAAAGGTCAATAAAAGGATTTTTATTCCGTCTTTGGGTGCTTTTTAAAAGGTCTTCTTTTACATTGTAAATATTGTTGTCATTCGAGTCTTTCTCTCCTTCACGTATATTGCAATCAATCAGTATTGTTGAATTATCTTTCAATGTGATTAATGACATATCACCATTGTTTACTGGGTAGTACTTTATTTTATTGTTTGGCATGGTATATAATTTAAAATTAAAATCATTCCGTGCGTCAGCAAAAAGTTGGCTCTTTTCCAAGCTGATGCGTCAGCTAGCGAGTTTGGGCTTGCAAATGTGCCAAATGCGCGTTGCTTTAGTTGTACGGGCTTTCTTTGTATGAAACACAACGTTCTTAAAAATCCCTTGCTGCTATTTCTTCAGTATTCATTCCCAAAATTATTCTTTCCCTACCCTAATGGCTTGGAAAAACAACTATCAGTCCACCACAATCAAACAGCTTCCTTCGTTTCAAAGCTCAGGTATTTTCAATATTACAGGCCAGTTATCCGGCCGTAAACCCTAAAAATACACAACCTCATCGGATTTTACAAATAATTACACATGTACAGTTACCAACGCCAGACTCCACAACACTTACTTACAATGAGAGTCTTTTGATTAATGGAGCCCTCTGGATAAACAAAACCCAACTCCCTTATTTTTAACTTTTAAAGAATCTCACAACAAAAGAGCAAATACTTCTATGTATTTTTTAATGTTATAGTAGTCAATTTAATCTATTAACAGCGGGGCATTGCTCATTAACTTAATCAGTAATCATTGGGTATAGCCATTGGGGGTTCGTATGTTTTTAATCCGTTAACAATTTCTAAAAATTGCTCTTAAAATAAAGGGTTCTTCAGAATTGTAAATCGACAGCTTGCCCCGAAGAAATCGGGGAAGTCAAATTTGCGTAATTATAAATCCATTTCTTACACTCCAAGTGTCTTGTCAAACAGCCCCAGTGCCATAAAGAAAAAAAATGAGTTAATTCCTCTTACAATTACACTTTATGCAATTAAATTACATTCAATGTAATTTAATTTTGTATCTTTGTCTATATCATTCAACTAGAAAGCATGAGAATAATATCATTTGCCAAACTAAAAACCTATTTTACAAAACATGCCGATGCAAAAGTGGGATTACAGGAATGGCACCAAAAAGCGAAAAAAGCAGAGTGGAACGATATTTCAGATGTTAAAAAAACATTTAACTCAGTTGATGCCGTTGGCAATGATAGGTATGTTTTTAATATCAAAGGAAATAATTACAGGTTAATAGCCATTGTTAGATTTAATTTGAAGAGATTGTTTGTTCGATGGATAGGGACTCATGCAGAGTATGATAAGTTGAAAGATGTAGATAAACTTTAAATAATTGAGGTATGGACAAATTTATAACACATGAAGAATATGTGAAAGCTCAAATCCGTTTGGAAGAGATTATCGACCTCGTGAATGATGATACACCAGAGGATAACCCAATCCTTCAGGAATTAATAAAGGTATCCGATATTATAGAAGCTTACGAAGAAGAGCATTACCCTATTGGTTTACCAAGTCTGGTTGAAGTAATTGAACTAAGAATGTTTGAAATGAAGTTAAAACAAAAAGATCTGGCGAAACTATTGGGAACTCCGGCAACAAGAATAAGTGAATATCTTGCGGGGAAAAGGGATATTACACTGGATATTGCTAAAGCCTTACATCAAAAGCTTAATATTGATAGTGATATAATCCTACAATAATCTCAAATAACGCAGATACCCTCAGTGCCAAATTTGCACTGATGCTCCTGAAGGAGTTAAAGAGTGATTGAACTTACCGGTTCAGAGTGTTTGAACTTATCGGTTCAGAGTGTTTGAACTTACCGGTACATAGTCTCATCACTTACTTATCCTGAGGCTCATCATGTACTTGTCCTGAATCTCATCACTTACTTAGTCAGAGCCTCATCACTTACTTGTCCTGAGGCTCATCATGTAGTTAGTCAGAAGCTCGTCACTTACTTATCCAGAAGCTCATCACTGATGAATAGCAGGATTCAGACACTTTGGGGAGATATGGTTTGGTGGCTGTCAATGGTCGTTGATAGTCCCCCTAATAACCGGCCAGGTATTGATCAGTCCAGCACCTACTCTCTACTTACTGTGTCAAAGACTGTGACCCTACCGAGTCAAACACTATGACATTACCGGGTCATAGCCTATGTCCCTACTTAGTCAGAGTGTATGTCCTTACTTAGTCAGAGTATATGTCCTTACTTAGTCAGAGTGTATGTCCCTACTTGTACATAGCGTGTGATACCGTTTACTAATCAAAATGCGCCTTTAGTGCGTTTCACTTCTAAACGCCCTTTGATTATGTATCGGCATTATACCAGCGCATGCGATAGCAATCGCATTTGATATTTAATTGGTATGACCTTACCGTGTCATAGACTAAACACTGATGAATAGGGGGTTTCAGCGCCTCTGGGGAGGGGCTGTTTAGAGGTGGTCCTGGGTTGTAGGAAAGGGCATTTTCATCAAGCACCGCAATAACCTGACAGGCGCACAATCATTGAACATCCCAATAATCTTCTTTGCGACTCCGCGTCTTTGCGGTGTATTCGATACCACATGAAGGGCATTGACATTAAATTAAGCTCCATTGAACTCTCAACAGACTGAAGGTCTGACACAAACTAAATAAAACGAATTGTTTCACCCATTCAGGGTGATGATTATCATTGGAATAATATACTTGGGGCGTTGCCCCAAGCTTTGTTGTTAAAGGCCTTCAGCCTTAACTTAATACCATTGCACTGAAGGGATGAAATAATTAAATTTATATTGCCTCCTGCATATTCCGCGGAGCGGATAGAATATTGTAGAAGATAATCAGGCATAATTCAAAAAGTTAAGTCCATAACAGAACTGCGTCTGTTATGGATCTGTAAACTTATATTAGCATTATCCCTGGGGCAAATTAATATTTAGCTGGTATAAAAAGCATCATTCAAATAAAACAGTAAAGACTATCTCTTTACTGAAGTGCCTGTTTTATCCATCCCATAGCGTTACCTTTTGATGTAGTACCCTCAAATTTAATCCGGTATTTACCTTTCAAATTATAATGCAGGTTTGATATCTGCGGTTCATCAGGTACAACTTCAATTAAGTGACCGGTTTTTGTCGCACTGCAATTATATCCTTTTAAGGTCCCATCTTCCCGCTCAATAATGAACGCATTGGTTAAAGCAATTTCTGCCATACATTTAAAATGTTCATGCACATCATTATCCTGACTATTGGCACGTATCCAGTTGGAGATCATATCCACATATTGCTCCCCTAAAACATACCGCCTATGTGGATATTGCAACGGATGAAAATGCCCTCCACTATACACATCCGGATCTTCACCAAAATGGGGTTGAGACGTTTGCACCACCGGTACATAAGGGCTGGCTACAAATCCCCATCTCAAGTTACCAGACTCGAAATCGATGACTTGCATACAGGTACCTAAGGCATTAAATGTCTGAACTAACCACTTCTCTTCGCCCGTCATCAGATAGGCATAATAGGTGGCATAGGTGCGCCAGGAAGACCACCCATGCGGAGAATTAAACATATTTGGTTGGATGTAGACATCATATTGTGACTCCCAAAAACGAAGAGTGGCATTTCTCATGCGGCTGTCGGGCACCAATAATTGAGTCAGGCAGCGGTGACCAGCCAATAATTCAAGGGCCGGTAATTTATACCTTTCAATATCCGTCTGCTTTTTTTGCATCAGAGCAAACAAACCCAGCTGCAGGGCAGAACAAGAGACCATGCCATCTTCATAAGTCAACTGACCTTCCGTGTCGATGTTATCTTTATGCAAAGCCAGATCGTCAACCGCTTTTTTCACGGAAAGGTAATGTCTTTCCATGCGTTTTTGCCACACCGGATTATTTCGTGCCAATTCCTTCTCGGCTTCCAGTAACTCCATCATACTTTTAGCCGGGTAAATAACGCTCGTATAATGCGTATGCCCTGCCCGGTAGGCCCCATCATCCGATTGTGCATGTGCCACGATCCAATCCGCTAATCCGGCAGCCATTTCCAGACTTTTTATATCACCTGTGGCTTGATAGCGATCCGTTAAGACACCAATCATACTACTGGTATTCTGAATCCGATGTGGAATTTTAGTAGGTACTAACTTCAAGGTATCATACAACTGAGGAAAAATGTTTCTAAATCGCTCTTCAGTTTGTGCCAGTAACAAGGTATCCGGAGCATGCTTCTGTGCCAGATACAAGGTATATAAACCATACCAGGTTTCGCAGTGAGTGGTAGCTCGTGCCGGATATTTTAAGGCATTGAGGCGGGCTTGCTGTAAATACCAATTCCATGCCTTACGAACCGTCACTTTACCGGTGCTTACTTTTCCATTAACGGCGCAACACTCAATGGTATATACGCCGGGTTCGGCGGTGTTTGAAAATAGATACTGTCCATCTTCATTAACCTTCACTGCCACCTTCTCACCCTTTGGTGTATGAACCAATAATCGCCGCGGAACCGATCCAAGACAAGTAAATGAAAGGCGTTCACCACTCCGGACTGTGGTAACAGGAATATCCAGGTAATTAGCTCCAGTGATATCAGCCAGAATTAGTGGCACATTATCCAGTTTTCCTGTTAGCTGAAAATGCAAGGTCCAGGTGCGCTCTTCCTTTGGCATCAGTTGCCATAAATCCTGTGGATGCCTTTGCGGTAAAGGTAAAGCATTTAATAAATCAATATTAGTGGAGGTGATACGATGACCAAACCACTTGTATTCCGGAGCACCCCACGACTTGGTAAAATCATTGCTCCAGGACGCCACTTTATCAGGTGATGCAAGGCACAGAATATTCCCGTTAGGGGCCATGGCATATCCCCAAAAATGTGTTTTCTCGCAACGCATCATGGTAGGAAAGAATTTTTGATGCCACTGGGGATATTCCTCCATATAAGTATCCAATCCTAATCGAACACCCACCTTTTGAGGTTGTATGGGAGTATTACCCATATTTTTAATAGTAATCTTCAGAGCCGGTCGATCATCTGAATTGATATAAGTAAGCGAAAATTTCAAATCTGAATGAACACCCTCAAAACGAAGTTCCTCTTTATGCGAAAGAGATACTTCGCGTAAGGAGTCATCCCAGACACCATAAAAAGAAGGGCCGACAAATCCATCTGATAAAAAAGAAACAGTATCCTTTTGGTTCCATATTATTTCACTGACAGTGCCGTTTTCACGGATAGTAGCAATATAATCTTTGCCTTGTAATTGATAGCCCTTACTTTCAGCATCATTGCAAATAAATAATGCAACTAAAAAAGTGATGCTGTACAATTTAACAATACTCCTCAGAATTTCTTGCTTTACTGATCATGAAATTCTTTGTAATACAAATGGCTATCCAGTAACTGGACAGCCATATAAAACTAATTAAAATTGAATTAATAGCCGGGATTTTGAATCATCACTTCCCAACAAACTGAACAGCTGCACCTTAATAACTATTAGCCATTAGGCGTAGATTTTATTTTACTTTCAGACTATTTAAATATTCATCAGGTGTCAAAACTGGAATATCAGACTCCTTAAAATCCTTTCCATTTCTTGTTATTATAATATCACATTCCATTTTTACAGCACAATAATACTGAAGTGCATCTTCAAAGTCTGTAAATTTTGAAACAAGTCCTTTGTCAATAATTTTATCAGTCAAGTCTGAAGTTTCTACGATTACTCTAAACTTTCGTATTTTCTCTTTCACTGTTTCATTATTTTCAAATCTTGAAAGAATGTAGAAAACAGTTGAATATGTTAATGCAGAAACTATTAATTGAATTTCTCCCTTATCTGCAAGTGTAGCTATTTTTGCGGCGGAATTATAAAAAGGTTCTCGTTCCCCTAATAAGTCAAGAACGACATTAGTATCTAAAAACAATTTCATTTATACTTCTCCATTAAATAGTCACCATAATCCTTTTTATAATCATAATCTGAAGGTAATTTTACACCTGTCTTCATACTCTTTACAAAAGGAGAAATCTCAATGTCAGCTTCATTTGATTCTTTATCAACCAAAGTCCTTAAATAGGCTTCAATCATCCTTGAAAGACTTCTTTTATGAGATACTGCATATTCCTTTGCCTTATCTATCACAAACTTATCTAGCTTCAATGTTAATTTTGCATCCATAACACCACATTTATACGTACAAATATAATAACATCGTCCGTATAAGTCAAATATAGGACTTGGGAACTAATTTACGCCTCACACTATTGAGAACTGGGTGAAAAAATGTGGGTTAAAAGTATACGAAGACCTGACAGGCACCCCATCATTGAACATACCAATAATCTTCTTTGCGGCTCCGCGTCTTTGCGGTGTATTCAATACCCCCTGAAGGGCCTTGACATTAAATTAAGCTCCATTGAACTCTCAACAGACTGAAAGTCTGATACAACAAAACTTGGGGCAGCGCCCCAAGTAAAAGCAGAATCAGAAATATCAGGCTGAAGGTCTGACACAAACTAAATGAAACGAATTGTTTCACCCATTCAGGGTGATGATTATCAGTGGCATTATACCAGCGCATGCGGTAGCTATCATTTGATATTTAATTGGTATTAAAAACAGCTTAGCTGCCTGGTGTTTTTCGAAGGAAAACTAATTCGTGCAATTAGTGCAATTCGTGGATAAAAAAATAGAATAGAAATCTAAACGATATTTCTTCAATAAATATTAAAAGTTATTTCGATACAATTCCTTAGCGTGTCATAGACTAAACACTGATGAATAGCGGGTTTCATGTCCTTTGGGGAGGTGCTGTTTGGTGGTGGTCATGGGCTTTGGAAAAGGGCATTTTCATCAAGCACCGCCATAACCTGACAGGCACCCCATCATTGAACACACCAATAATCTTCTTTGCGGCTCCGCGTCTTTGCGGTGTATTCGAGACCCTCTGAAAGCTGAAAGTCCGAATTGTAACCTAAAGGCATATGGTAAATCATTGCACATATCTCCCCCCAATTACTACATAACACACCCATAGTCAAACTTGTATTCCGTTACATTTGCGCATGTAAAAATGATATAATCCAATATAAATCTTCAGGTTGGTAACCTGAATTACAAACTGATTAAATTCAAATAGATCTCTGCTTTACACATACTTCTCAGCTATGAAAAACACTTTACTACTATTATTTCTTTTGACAGTTGCCACAATAAATGCACAAATTGCGGCTGTTAAAACAGATGCCGGTGATACCAATAATCAGGTGACCGACATTGTGGTTGTATTTAAAATGCATGTGGATATCGGATACACCAACTGGGCCGAAGGCGTACTCCAAAAGTATTGCAACGAAATGTTGGATGAGACATTAAAGTCCATCGATGAAACGTCGCATTTACCCCAATCAGAACAGTTTGTATGGACCATCCCAAGTTGGCCATTGAAGTATCTATTAGAAAATTGTCCGGTTGAGAAACGAGCGAAACTGGAACAAGCCGTTAAAGATCAACGCATCATCGCCCATGCCCTTCCCTTAACATTTGAAACCGAAGCCAGTGATCTTGAAAACCTGGTACGCGGCTTATCCTACGCTTCTGAGATAAACAAAAAGTACGGTTTGGAAGCAGCCCGTGGTGCCAAGCTAACGGATGTACCAAGCCATTCGCGCATATTGCCTACTGTACTAAAAAATGCAGGTATAGATTTTCTTCATCTGGGATGTAATCCAGGTTCCGTATCGCCCGATGTGCCAAATTTATTTTGGTGGCAAGGGCCCGATGGCAAACGCCTTTTAACCTTTTATTGGGCAGAATATTATGGCTCGGGCATTCTACCTCCTAAAAACTGGCCACATAAAACCTGGCTGGCCATGATTCATACCCACGAAAACTCCGGCGCACCGACTCCTGAAGAAGTCGCTCAACTATTAAAAACCGCCAAAGAAAAGATGCCCCATGCAAAGGTGAAGATTGGCAGTCTGTCCGATTTTTATGATCTATTGATAAAAGAAGAACCTGAGTTGCCCATTGTAAGCGGTGATATGCCTGATACCTGGATTCATGGCTATATGTCGATGCCCCGGGAAACGAAACTCAGTAAACAACTTCAACGCGAAACCTACAACACCGAAATTCTGAATGCTCAGCTGAACCAGTGGGGTGTGAACGCGAATAATATTGAGCCCTATATTGCTGATGCTGTAGAAAACATGATTTTATACGATGAGCATACCTTCGGGGCTGCCATGACCCATGCCGATCAACACAAATGGACCTATAACGATGAATTCAAAATCAATAAATCACTTGGTAACTACGATTTTATCGAGGGCACCTGGCAGGAAAAAGGAAACCGCATCAGAAAGACCGAAAAGATAATTGTACCCTTAATGAAACATCAGTTGACTCACCTGGCAGCATCTGTGAAGGTGGAGGGAAAAAGGATTGTGGTGTATAATCCGTTACCATGGACCAGAAGTGGCAGGGTGAATCTCTTTGCAGGCGTCTACCAGAAGAATTTTAAAATACATGGTTTAAAAGATGTTTCTACGGGAAAAGTCATATCCGTTTATGAAGACTATAACCTTATTTCTTTTGATGCAGAATCCGTGCCTTCCATGGGCTATAAAACATATATCCCCCTATTAGAACCCTATGAAAATGAACCTTCCACAAGCCTCAACAGAACGAACAACACATTAGAAAACAACTATTTTAAACTGCAGATTGATCCACAAAAAGGGACACTCACTTCGGTATTCGATAAACGAAACAACAGAGAACTGGCCAGCCAAACCAGCAATCAAGGTTTTGGGCAATATATGTTGGAACGGCCGGGCCAGAAAAAGATTGATGCCTACAATAAAGCCTATATAAAGCCAGGAGCCGAGAATTGGGCAAAGAATGAGATGATACGTCCTTCTATTCCAAACCAGGAAAGCGTGATATACACAGGCAGCTGCGAAAAAATTGTTTATGCAGACATGGATAATGCGGTCCGCGCCACCGTCTTTGGTCAATTAGACAATCCCGATTCGCAGCGTTATATGGTCACTTATACCTTATACGAAAACCAACCTTATATAGAAGTAGTATGGGGCGTTGATGGAAAAAAACCAAATTCACTGCCTGAAGCCGGATGGCTCTCCTTTCCTTTTAATATGGATAAACCGGAATACCGGCTTTATCGAACAGGTGGAATTGTAGATCCGCAAAGAGAGTTTGTCGAACGTACCAATCAGGACTTCTATTTTCTGAATACATCCATGACGATGTTCGATGGAATGGGAAACGGAGTGGCATTAAACTGTCCTACATCACCGGGGGTCAGCATCGACAATCCCGGACTGTTTCAATTCTCAAAAAAGAAAGAACTCACTACTGGTGATCTGTTTGTCAATCTGTATAACACACAATGGGGTACCAATTTCACCGAATGGATTGAAGGATCCTTCTCATCTAAAATGTACATATGGAGTTATGCCAACTATGATTCAGAAACCAGTTTCATAAGCCCTTCTGAAGAAACACGCGTGCCCTTAAAAGGAGTGTTTTATGATGGCTCAAAGGGAGTGATGCCGCTAACACAAGAAGGCATTTCATTAAGCCGCAAAGGCATATTAGTAACTGCTTTTCATTC
Source organism: Marinilabiliaceae bacterium (assembly GCA_016342595.1). Taxonomy (GTDB): domain Bacteria; phylum Bacteroidota; class Bacteroidia; order Bacteroidales; family Marinilabiliaceae; genus JAEINY01. The sequence goes on along the minus strand of JAEINY010000005.1, from coordinate 64,891 downwards.
AAATACCGATGGAGACGGCAAATTGTTACGGCTGTGGGAACAGGCCGGAAAAGGTGGAATGTGCAAAATAACCTTATCCTGTGAGGGTCACTTCACAAGGGCCTACCCCTGCAATCTGAGGGGCGAAATCACCAACTCCAAGGGAATTAAAATCACTAATAATTCATTTCGATATGACATAAAGGCCAATCAACCGGTCTCATTTATTGTGAAATAAGGACTGGAGGCTTCCATGTAACAGCGTAGGGTATAGCGAAGCGAAACCCTACGCTTCCTCCAATTCACCCTAATCCACCTCCACAAACACACTATCACTCATACTTGTCTCCTCCATATTACGAAAAGCCATCACCAATTGCATCTCTTGGCTAATAAAACCTTCTGCGTCTTTGCGTCTTTGCGGTGTATTCGATACCCCCTGAAGGGCAAAACCATAAGTAATATCTTTTCAGAGTCCGGTTTTTAAAAAGTCAATTATTGTTGAATTATTCTTCGAAACCCGGAATGCACTTCTCTACTTGGTTCAATAACGAAGCACATATCTATGTTGTGTAGCTTCAATAATAACTATTCATATTTAAACATTTTTTAAATATTATTATCTTAGTATCGACTAAATGTATTGTTCGGTCGTTAATTCTTAATAATTATTTAAATAATACTATGAAATTTGGCAAACTCACAAGTGTTCTAAAATGGGAAGATTCCAATCCGGATTTATTTGCATGGAAACATCCCGAAGTTGATTTCAATACTAAAACTCGTTTAATAGTAACCGATTCTCAGGAAGCTATTTTTAGGCACAATGGACAAGGGCATGATATATTTGCTCCAGGAAAATACACCTTAAATACAGAGAATTTACCCTTACTAAATAAACTTATCAAGATTCCTTACGGCGGCGCAAGTCCTTTTTCAGCAGAAGTTTGGTTTATTAACAAAGTCGCCAATTTAAATGTTGGATGGGGCACACAGAATAGTCTTACTACTGAAGATCCGGAATTAAATATAGCTGCAAAAGTAAAAGCTTACGGCCAGTTTGGAATTAAAGTGGATGATCCCAAAAAGTTTTTAGATCAACTCGTTGGAACGGTTCCTGACTTTACTGCTGATAAATTGAAAGAATATTTTCGGGCGGTGTTACTTCAACAATTTCAGGTAGCCTTTCAGCAGGCATTATTTGTCAATAACATTTCCTTATTAAGGGTAACCGCATTCTTAAATATAATTACAGAACAGGTTGAAAAATTAGTTAAACCTAAATTTGAAGAATTTGGCGTTAGGTTTTTCAACTTTGCCATTGAAAATGTTAGTTTGGATTCCAGTTCGGAAAATGAACTTAGAGAGATAAAAAAGGAACGAGCAGATATTGACACACAGGCATTAAAGCAGCAGAAACTCGGCTATTCTTATCAACAGGACAGATCCTTTGATGTGATGCAATCAGCTGCCGAAAATGAAGGTGGTGATAATGGCGGCGGCTTAAGGAATGACATGATGGGTATGGGCATCGGCACTGCGATGGGCATGGGTATGGGTCAGGCCATGAATAACATGATGGGGTCCGTGATGAATCCCAATGATCAGAAAGGTAACAACTCCAGGCCATCATTAAGTTGTACCAGTTGTAATCAACCATTAGCTGAAGGAGCTAAGTTTTGTGCATCATGCGGTCAAAAGGCTATTCCAGCAGGAAGTGCTTTGTGTATTAAATGTGAGAATATTATTCCATCAGGTTCTAAGTTTTGTCCGGAATGTGGTAGTTCTCAGGTGGCAAAATGTCCTAATTGTCAGGCTGAATTGACTCCACAAAGCAAGTTTTGTGGTAGTTGTGGAGAAAAAGTAAGTTGATTATGAGAGGGAACATATTTGCAAAATCTATCGGTCTTTTCTCAACCGCAGCTTCGGCACTTTTAGTGCTATTCTATCTATTATTCGTGGATGAATTTACGGCGCTTTCATATCTTAATATTGGTTTTTTGTTATTCGGCATATTTATAGGAAGCATTTTTACCTATATTATAAAACCCAAAAATGAAACGGATGAAAATCAACTTCCGTTCTATTTTCAACTTGCAGTTGTGGCGTCTAACTATGGCTTTTTAACTTTAGTAATCGTCTTACTTTCTAATGTTTTGCCCTTTTTTAAGGTAATTTTATTTCTACAGCTATTGGTTCTGATGGTGTTTATGGGGATATTCTTCTATTTCTTCTTAGGCATTAAGAATTCTAAGCAAATTGATGCCCGTTCAAAGAAAAGAGAATTATCACTGCTAAATCTAAAAAAAACGGTTCAGTTGGCCTGCCATAAAATGAATACTATAGAGCATGAAAATAGTGAAGAATTAAAAGTTGCACTTAAAAGTATTGAGGCCGATGTTGCCTATTTGACAGCTGTAAATAATGAGAAAACAATAACTATCGATGAATCTATCTCGAGCTCCATTAAACAGCTTGTGAATAATATGGATTTAACATTAATCGCAGAGATAAACTCCTTAATTAAAGAGCGAAAACAAATTCGTTCAGTTTAATATTAAAACTTAAACTTATGGGATTACAATTATTTAAATGTTCCGGATGTGGGGCTTATTATAATAAAAATGATTACAAAACAGATTCAATTGTTTGCTCCAAATGTGGGAAAGAAATTGGCACAGAGCTATATTTGGATCTTAAGAATGAAAAAGAGGAAATAGAAAAATTCTTAACGAGTTCCGAATACGAAAGGGTCTCAGGAACACTCACTGAGGGAGAGTTTGGCAAGATGATGCCTGTTTATATTATGTTGATTGTATGCGTCCCAACAATTCTGACAGTATGGTATAAATTAGCACATGATCAAGGATTGCCTTGGTGGCTTATATTACTGATCGGCTTATGCATATATCTTCCTTTTTCGCTTAAAAAAGACAATGACCAGGCCAAGAAATTTAAAAACTTTATTAAAAGTCATAATTATAGTCTTGAACAGATGTCTCGTTCAATAGATCAATTTGATCCTGAGTCTGTTGTTTTTAAGGGCTATAAATGGTTAGAGACCTATGTGAAGTCTCGAAATGAAATAAAAGACAAGTATAAAGCGGAGGGCCAAGGGGTTATTGCTGATGATAATGTTTCATCCGGCTCACAAGAAGAACACGATATTTATCTGTCCATCCCTAATATATGTCCTTCATGTGATGCGCCATATAAAGCCTCTCAGCATAAAGACAAGCTGGTTAAATGTGATAAGTGTGGATATGAAATTAAAAATATCCAGGCAGAAAATAATAGTGAGTTAAATGATCTGGTTAATCGTTTTATACAATCTATCCGAAGCAATAAGAATCAGAAGTATATGATGAAAGTCGGCTTTGTTTTAACTATTGGTTCTATGCTCTTGTTGTATTATGCTTATAGTCAAAATGGGTATCAGATTGAAAAGGTATTATACTCATGGTGGTTATTATTAGTGTTATTTATGGGTACAGGCATTTCAACTGTAATTGCTCAAATTATAACAGAGCTAAGAATCAGCAAATTAGCCAAAAACAAACACTTCACACTGTTAGATTTAGATGTTTTAATGAGAATGCTGCATTCCAATGATCATATTGAAAATGAAACAATGGATGATTATTACGCATTTAAGATAAAACTAAATGAATACTATACCAAAATGAACTAATTATGAGTGAAAATAAATTTTGTATAGCTTGCGGAGCACCACATAAAGCGGATGATTATCACGAAGAGTCAATAGATTGTAGCTATTGTGGATTTTCATTCTTAAAATTGTCTCCATTAGAGAAAGTACATAGTAGAAAATTTGTTGAGCACTACCACAATATTAGCGATCTTCATACAACTATGATGATTAATGGAATGGCCATAACTGGATTTATATCTGTGGTTATTATAGCAGTTAATTATAAAGAATTGGGAGCCTTTTCAAATATATACTTTATTATAGGAGCCATTTTTGCTACTATGTTAATGATAAGTGTCGCATTGGGTCTAATTAATTTTCCTAAACAACAACAGTTTATAAAGGACTGCAATTATGATATTAATACAATGAGAAAAGAAGTTGAAAATAAAAGTAAAGCCTATAAAGGAAATGTTAAAGCTATTGATAAGGAAATACAAAAGTACTTAAAAGAAAAAAATGGTCAATAATTTCTGTTTCCTATTTAAGTCAGATAATACTGCATAAGAGCTTCCAATAGACTGAAGGTCTGAAACATCAAAACTTGGGGCATCGCCCCAAGTAATAACAGAATCAGAAATATCAGACTGAAGGTCTGACACATTCTAAATAATACGAATTGTTTCACCCATTCAGGGTGGTGATTATCATTGGTATAAAATACTTGGGGCGTTGCCCCAAGCTGTGTTGTTAAAGACTTTCAGCCTTAATTTAATGACATTATCAAGCCGGACCAGGCTTTTACTTTCTTCCTGCAGTAGCAGAAAGAAAAGCACTTACAAGTGCTTGATAAGGCAATAAATAAGCTAGTTTTCGGATTCCAAAATGTGACGGGAGATCAAGTAGTCCAACCTGCACTTTTCTTTGTTTCCGTTTTTTAGTACGCGTTTTTATGAAGAACCTAAAAAAATAGGTATTTTGAGCAAGCCAAAACACACATTTTATGAAAATAGCCCTTCTGTTTATCACCTTAATTACCCTTACTATACATGCACATGCCACGAATTCTCACTTCACAAAAATTGATAGTCTGGAACACCTCCTCTCAGGCCATAGCCTTAGAGATACAGTAAGAGTAAACCTATTAAACACCACAGCAGCGGCCCTTCAAAATATAGATCCGCAAAGAGCTTTAAACCATTTGACAGAAGCTGGTGAGATCACTAATGAATTGGACTATCCCAAAGGAAAAGCTGATTGCTATGATCAGATGGCCATGTATCATTATGTGACTTCCGAATTTAGTAAGGTATTAGAGTATGCAAATAAAAGTCTGGTAATTAATAAGGCCATTGGTAACCACAAAGGGACGGCAAAAAATTACTACTACATTGGAAAAATACATTATTTCCAAGGCCATGTCGATAAAGCCACCGATTATATGAAGCGGGCATTAGACATCAATAAAACACTGAAAGACAGTGCCTCTATTTGTTATAACTATGCCAGTTTAGGCACCAACTATGCCGACATAGGCAATTATGAGTTAGCCTTGCAGTATGAAGAGGCGGCCCTTGAAATGGCTTATGAAATCAATGATGAGGAAGCTATTTCTTTCGCACTCAACAACCTGGGGGTTGTTTGTGAAATTCATGGCAATTGGCCCAAAGCACTTGAATGTTACCAAAAAAGTCTGTTGATTGATGAGCGTCAGGAAAATTTCAAAGATGCTGCCATATCCGCTTCCAACATTGCATCGATCCACAAAATAAAGGGTAATTATAACGATGCATTGGATTATTGCATAAAGGGAATGAATTATGCTGGAAAAATTGGCTTCAAAACGGGACTTTGTTATAACTACGAATACATGGGTCACATCTATGTGGCTCAGGGCAATTATGAGAAGGCATGGGCATACCAACAGAAAACACTGGCCCTGCAAAAAGAAATTGGCAATCAACAAGGCGTTGTGATCGCCTATCGCGATCTGGCCGATATACTCGTATTACAAGGCAAGCTTGCCGAAGCTATGGAATATTATAATACGTCGATCCGTATTAGCCAATCGATTTCCTATAAACGCACAGAAATTAGCAGTTATATTGGCATTTCGGTTATTTACAGTAAGCAACAGAACAACAAGAAAGCTTATGTCTTTAGTAAAAAAGCCTATACGATGGCCACTGAAATAGACGATCTGAAATTAATCAGCCAAAGCGCCGGGATATTGGCAAAAAGCAGTGAAAAACTGGGGCTCTATAAAGAAGCCTACACCGCCCAGGTAGCCTTTAAAACCATGAGCGACAGCTTGTATAATGAAGAAAACACCAGACGAATCAGTAACCTGGAGTACGAATATAAATCGGAAAAGGAAAAGGCCTTATTAAAGCTGGATCAACAAAAGAAAGATCGCCTTCAAGCTGCCGAACTAAAAAAACAAAAAACAGTCAGAAACACTCTTATTGTTGGATTTCTGTTTATGATTATTTTGGCAATTACTTTTTTGCGTGGATTTGTACAAAAAAGAAAAGCAAACCGGCAGCTTCATGCCAAGAATCTTGAAATTAACAAACAAGCGAAAGAGCTGATAAATAGCAACAAATCACTAAAACAATTATCTCAATTTAAGGAAGATATGACCAACATGATCATTCATGACCTTAAAAACCCACTTTCGACAATGATACATATCGATATTTTATCGGAAGTGGCTGATAAAGATGAGTTGATTAAACATTTAGCTTGCCAGATGCTGAACATGATAGAAAACACTTTAGATGTGTACAAGAATGAAACTGTTGAACTGGTATTGAATAAAGAAAAGCTTGATTTACTTACCATCATTAATAGTGCTATAAAAGAAGTTGATTTTTTAGCGAAATTTAGTCTTCTCCATTTCAACATCTTATTCGAGCATAAAATCGAAGTGAATTCTGATGCCATGATATTACACCGGGTATTCTCAAATATTTTATCCAATGCGGTGAAGTTTTCATCCCAAAATGAGACCATTACCATTAAAGCCGATGTTTCGGAAAGCGGGCTGTTAAAAGTGTCTGTACACAACAAGGGTTCTTACATCAGTACTGATCAACAGCAGTATATCTTTAAGAAATTTGGTCAGGTACAATCCGATGCCAATCGAAAATTTCATTCCACCGGATTGGGCCTCACCTATTGTACCATGGCCATTGAAGCACACGATGGGCATATTGGTGTTGAGTCGACCAAAGAACACGGCACTACCTTCTGGTTTACACTACCCGAAGCTAAAAAAAACCTTAGCTGTCAGGTTATACCGATTTCCAATCAAAACGATTGATAAAAACATCAATCTATGATTGTGTACCGGCATTTACCTTTGTAATAAGCAAAATGCTTTATCAATCATTTTGTTATACAATTGGTATTAAATTGTAGTTCGTTTAGATCAAAAGGTCTGATCTAAACGAACCACGGTCTCAGTACTTTCATATCCGCAATGCATCACGGACGAATAGCGGGCTTCACCTATCAGGTCAGAATAAATTCCTGGGCCGGATAATACATAACATGCCTTTTAAACGATGTCTGTTTCTGAATTTTAATTCCAGTGTTTCTCAAATATTTTCTGCATCACCGGGTATTGTTCATCAGTATCACCTAGCTGTTCACGCTTTTTCTTTAATTCATCTTTCATCTGTGTGATGATTTCCTGATACTCCGGCTCCTGAATGGCATTATGCAGTTCCTGAGGATCCTTCTCCAGATCGAAAAATTCCCAGGCGGGCTCGGTGGTCTGTTGCTGGGCCCCTTTCATACCCAGGGGCTGCCCATAAAAGAAAACCAACTTATAACGATCGCCTCTGATACCGAAGTGAGCGGGACGATCCACACTGTGCAACCAATAGCGATAGTATCCATACTTCCGCCAGTCATCCGGGGTATGACCTTTTAAGTTCTCCCTGAAACTGTATCCCTGCATCTCTTTAGGATAGTCTATTCCGGCGTAGTCCGCAAATAAAGCCGAGAAATCCACATTTTCAATGATATCGCTATTTCGGGTGCCGGCAGGTATCTCCTTCGGGTAACGGATCACAAAAGGCATATGAATGGACTCTTCGTAAATCATGCGTTTATCAAACCAACCGTGTTCACCTAAATAATAGCCCTGATCAGCTGTATAGATCACAATCGTATTCTCAGCCAGACCGGATTCCTCCAGATATTCCAGGAGTTTACCGATGTTATCGTCAATAGCAGCTCCACAACGCATAAAATCCTTCACAAACTTCTGATAGGTTTTCATGCGCGCTTCATTTTTATCCAAACCTTCAGTTGTGAAGGGTAATCCCGGATACTTACACCACCATTTATCCGGATCAGCTGATGCCTTCATATAGCGATCTGCCAAATTATCCAACGCCTGCCCCTTGAAGGATCGTCCGGTTGTTTCGGGTCCTTTATCAAAGATAGAGGCCGGGGCAGGTATTTCCACATCTTTATACAAATCTTTATGCCTGTCGGGATAATCAAACGGTTCATGGGTGGCTTTGAAGTGACACATCATCATAAATGGTTTGGAATCATCCCTGTTTTTCATCCAGTCGATGCTCATATCAGCAATCACATCGGTACTAAAACCCGAATAGGCTTTACCGCCGCCATGGTGATCTTTCCAGTTTTCCCGGGTTTTCAGCACCGGATCCCAATACACCCCTTGGCCCGGCAAAACACAATAGTAGTCAAAGCCGGAAGGTTCTTTTTTCAGATGCCATTTTCCTATAATAGCTGTTTCATACCCTCCTTTTTGCAGTTCTTTGGCAATATTCTCCTTTTGAGGCTCCAGGGCATCAGCTAAAGTGGGTACGCCATTCAAATGACTATACTGCCCTGTTAAGATAGTGGCTCTACTGGGTGAACAGATCGAATTGGAAACCAAACAGTTCTCCAACACACATCCCTCTTCCGCCAGCCGGCTGATGTTGGGGGTGTGTACATAATCCTTTAAAACACCCCCATATATCCCCCATGCCTGGGAAGTGTGGTCATCGGCCATGATGAACAGGATATTTGGTTGCTGTTCTTTTTTTTCAGGAGACTGACATCCTCCCAATAAACTGAAAACCGAAAAGGTCAGTAAGCTTGTTTTAAAAAAATTGTTCATGTTCTACATTTTTTTATTGATAGATGGACCCACCCCCAGGGCAAATGCATTTAAAAGTTCAAGTATCCTGTCTTTTTGTAATTTGACAATTTGTAATACTTCGTTTGGTCAAATATAAAAACTTTAAGTTGAAGAACCCTCGTCCCCATTGGAGAAATCCCGATGACTAAGGGGAGGAGAGAGGGTCAAAAAAAATAAAATAACCTTTCCGAAGTGCACCAAATTTCAAATCTATTATAAATGCGATTGCCCTGTTCTTGACCCTTTCAATGCTCCGGTATCAAAACTATCAGTGTAGCGATAGATTAAAACCACAGTTTATGCTATTCAATCATTTCAACAGCCGGATAGGTTTTAAACCGCATCCCCGGGATCATTTCTTCCTTAAACATAGTGCATCAGGCCTGCCAGAAGCCCTTACGTCGCTCACTCGCACAATCAGTGCACTGTATCGATACAGTGCAGGAATGATTAGGGAGCCTGTTGGCCCCATTCCTTATTCGGATAAGGTCCCATCTCAAATTCAAGGGATACTCCATTCATTAACTCTTCGTGTGAAAAGAATGGGGTATGGAGTGGCTTCCCATTCAAACTGGCTGATTGAATGTATTTATTGGTTTCAGAAAAATTATGCGCTTTGAGGGTAAATTTCTTTCCATTTTCAAGGTGAATGATCGTTTCTTCAAAAAATGGGGTACCGATGGTATAAACCGGAATACCAGGTGTAACCGGATAAAATCCCATGCATGAGAATACTACAAAAGCAGTCATACCACCTCCATCTTCATCACCCGGTATGCCAAAAATATTGTCACCGTACCAGGTATCAATCAGCATCCTTATTTTCTTTTGAGTTTTCCAGGGCGAATCAGTGAAATTATACAAATAAGGGATATGGAAACTGGGTTCATTACCCATGGAGAATTGCCCTACCAAACCGGTGGCATCGGGTAGCTTCGCCCAAAACTCATATTTACTTCTTTCAAGGCTCTCGCGGAACATCTGATCCAGCCGGTCTTCAAAGCCGTCTTTGCCGCCCATTAATTCAATGAGTGCTGGTATGTCGTGCTGCACCTGCCATTGATAGGTCCATCCATTATTTTCATCGTAATAATCCCGGGCTCCCATTCCTCCATCAAATTTGGGATCAATGTCAATCCATCTCCCCTCTTTGTCTTTGGGCATAAAAAGCCTGTCATCAGCACTCCACAGATTTTTGAAATTATCCGAACGGCGCATAAACGCGTTATAATTTTCCGTTTCACCAAGTTCTTTTGCCATTTGAGCCAATGCCCAATCGTCGTAACTGTGCCCCAAAGTAATAGCCACCGACTGCCTTTTTTCAAAGGAGTGTACCAACGGTTCCGTTTCTTTGTCACCGGGCTTCAAAGCAGGGTAAAATCCCTTTTCGGCATAAAAATCATCCAGTTGGCATTTAGGGCCGTTGCGCCAGGGAAGCATGGTAGCTTGCATTGCATTTTTGAGAGCGCCCTCATAAGCTTTCTCCAGATTAAAGTTTCGAATCCCTTTGTTCCAGGCATCCAGTAATGAGATGGTAGAGTGAAAACCATTCATACACACATGGTCGCCATATATCACAGGAAATGTTGGCATCCAACCACTTTGCTCATACATTTCCACAAAAGAATGCATCATATCCCCTTCTTGTTCAGGATGCAATATCGCTCGCAGCGGATGGTGAGCCAGATAAGTATCCCATACCCAATCGTCCACATAAAAATCGCGCTCACTTTCATGCACTTGCTTATCATAGCCGCTGTAATAACGGCCACCTTCGGAAATATTCACCATTCGCTCATAACAGCGGTATAAAGCCGTATAGAAGGTCCGCTTATGGGCTTCACTGCCCCCTTTTACTTCAATCTGGTTCATGACTTTTGACCACTCAACGCTGGCGTGTGCCTTTGTTCCTTCAAAATCCCATCCCGGTATTTCGTTCATCAGATTTTGTTGTGCCTGTTGATGATCGATATAGGAAATAGCGTATTTAAACAACAATTGATTGGAGGCCTTATTAGTAGCACGCAACCATTCTGCCTGTCGGTTTTTAAGTTCTGCACTGTTGATTACCTGCATAGGTGCAGAAAATTCACCCACCAGGTAGGCACTCATCCCTTCGAAATGCTCCACTCCCTTTAATTCCGTTTCTTGCAACTGAAGATTCCCATCATTCAGGTTCTTAAGAAAAACTTTTTTCTCTTCATTATCATGAAAGGTGAGGCGATAAATACCGGCTTTTGCCCCTACTGTAAACTCAACGGTTACATTATAATCCTCCAGCCAGGTTGAATAATAATAAGGCCTTGTTTGTTCCAATTGCTCATCCCATGCCGAGATCGGTTCCCCTTGCTCTTCGCCTGTAAAAGGCATAAAAGCAAACAATTCTCCCAGACGATGCGACTTCAGGTTTAAAGGGAAAAACCGGATGCGGTCATCCAGGTGGTCGCTTCTCATGGGATACATGCGTAAGGCCTGGTTAGGCAATTGAACTGTAGGCCGTGTGGGCTGAAGCAAGTGGCCCACGTTTCCAATCGTGGGATCAACAAACTGTAAGTTATCCACTTTGTTGTCTTGCTCTTTATTTGATTGAGAAGAAATGCTACTTGCAATACCAAAAATCAATACAACACTGACGATTAAACCATTTAACTTATTTTTTACATTCATTATATACCTTTTAAAATACAACTTTAAACATTTGACTTTTATACCCCCCTAATAGAAGAATACTTATAATCCAAACAAAACTTTAATCTCGAATTCCCCAATTTCGGTTGGGTTGATCGCTCAATTTATAATTCAAATTAACACCTTCAGTAAGCATTTGATGGGATATGATGTTTTTGTTATAAACCTGCCCATTTATATGCAGCGACTTGATGTATATTTTATCTACTTTATTTTCGGTTGTAATAACTGTATTTTTTCCATTATCCAGATGCAATGTTACCTTCTTAAAAAAAGGAGAAGAAAGTGTGTATCGATTATCACCCGGACAAAATGAATAAAATCCCAGTGCTCCCATAATGTACCAGGAAGACATCTGACCACAATCTTCATTATTGATTAAACCATCGGGTTGATCGCTATAAAATGTATTCATCACACGGCGGACCAACTCCTGTGTTTTCCAGGGCTGACCGGCATAATTATACAAATACGGGATGTGATGAGAAGGTTCATCACCGTGACCGTAACGCCCAATAAAGCCATTAATATCCACATGGGCATCTCCTTCTATTTCGGTAGTATCACTGATGATTTCATCCAACCAGTTGCAAAACTTCTCCGGACCGCCTTTTAGCTCAATAATGTTTTCTATTTCATGAGGTACAAATGTAGAATAGCCCCAAATGTTTCCGGTGATGTAATGAGGGCGTATGCCCTCCCACTTGTTCAGGTCGATGGGCACCCAATTGCCCAGTGAATCCTTAGGAGCAATATACCCGATATCTTCATTAAAAAGATTCCGGTAGCTTTTTGAACGGTTGAGGTAATAACTGGTATCAGCTTTGTTCAGATCCTTTGCCAAGCGGTAAATACACCAATCCTGATAGGCATACTCAATGGTTTGAGCACACGACTCCCATACATGAGCCGGTACATAATTCAACTTTTTAATCCATGGCACCACGGGCTCCGACACAAAGGCACTGTGTTTCCAGTCCATCATACTGGTAGCCCGTATGGCCTCATAAGCCTCTTCTGCATCAATCCCGGGGATTCCTTTTCTCACCGCATCAACTACAACTGAAACCGGTGTATAAGAAGGCATACAGCCGTTATCGTGTCCGGTCAATTCCCAAATGGGCAGCCCGACTTTTGCCACGGTTTGCCTGGAAATTAAAGAATTGACGATTTCTGAAACATAGGCAGGCTCCAATATCGTTAGCAATGGATTTTGTGCCCGAAAGGTATCCCAGGTAGAATAAGTGCTGTATTGATTGGATTCTCCCTGATACTGTTTGCCCTCAACCACATAGTTACCATCCACATCGTTAATTAGGTTTGGCACCAGAAGAGAATGATACAATGCGGTATAAAAGATGCGTTTATTGATTTCGTTATCATCCTCAACAACGACTTTACCCAGGTGATGTTCCCATACTTCCTGAGCTTCCTGTAATACCGTATCAAAATCCTTGTCACCCGCTTCAGCCTGGTAATTTTTATAAGCCCCTTCATAACTTACAAATGACAAGCCGATTTTCACCTCTACTTGCTCTCCTGCTTTGCTGTGATATTGCACAAAAGCAGAGGAGGCTTGGGAACTGGCTTTTCGACCTTCAGTTCTATTGCCTTCAACAGCCACTCCCGAATTTTGAAATGGTTTTGAAAAACGAGCATAGAAATAAACCTTACGATCGCCACCATTTCCTTTGGAGTGCTTAAAACCGCGAATTTCAGTATCGGATAAGATTTCTACCTCGGTATTGAGCAGCTTTTCATCAATTCGATGTGTTGGGTCGATAATTATATTGTGTTCACTTGCTCTGTTGAAGGTGTAACGATGTAATCCGGTTCGTTTGGTACAGGTAACTTCCACATCGATATCGTAATCATCAAGATATACCTGGTAAACCCCTGGCGAAGCCTTTTCCCGCTTATGCGACCACCTGGAACTATATCCCTCATCAGGAAACTCATCAGTGCCGGGCACCAGGAATAGTTTTCCTGATGTGGGCATTATCAGAATATCTCCCAGTCCGGATAATCCGGTCCCGCTCAGGTGGGTATGCGCAAACCCCTGTAATACCGTATCAGAATAATGATAACCGGAACACCAATCCCAGCCTTTCGAATAATTGGATGGTCCCACCTGTACCATTCCAAAGGGCCTAGTGACCCCCGGGTAAGTATGGCCATGACCACCGGTTCCTATTAGCGGATCCACATAACTCAGAATATCAATCCCCTGTTTGTTAAATTGTCCAGATCCGCAAGCAGTTAATAACAGGCAAACAGGAACCATTAATTGCATCAATCTTTTCATTTTTTGATGATTTAATGTACATTTTAATCTTTCCTTTGAAATCATAGCTTATGATTTGAAGTATTTCTGTAACTCAGGAATTACTATTTTTCGATACCCCTCATAATTCGGATGAATGCCATCTGGCACATATTGAATAAATAGTTCCCGACCTTTAGATCGTAGTAAATTTTGCCAATTGGGATAATGATCAATTAATAATAAGCCCATATCTGCTGCCACCTGTCGATAGACGCCGTAATAATCAGCCAATGCAGATCGTTTCGTTGATTCTGACATATCCAGTTCTGGCATGTCAATAACAACATTCATCGTCTGTACTATTATTTCAACCTCCGGGTTGCTGCTTTTCAAGCTGTTAATCATTGCTTCCAGGTTGTGCCTGCTTTCTTCCATCGAAATCTGGTACGGTTCATAAGCATCATTAACCGCAAATTCTATAAACACAACATCCGGATTGAATTTGATCATCTCATTGACCATAGCCAGCCCAGATTCACCTGGCGGGTAAGAAGAAGCCGATGCTGAAATGCCAAGATTAAGATATTCAAGCTGTGCTGGGTAATCTTTATTAAACCATTCCTTCATGACATCAAACCAAGGTGTATCACCACCAGTCAGACTTGTTCCAAGTGCACCCAGCCTTACTTTTTCACCCCTTTCAAGTTTTTGCACAAAAGTTGCCTGCTTTTGACATTCATGACTTTCTGCTATAGTTCCATAACAACCTTGATTCAATAACATGATCAAGCACAAATAAAGGATCATAATGGGTAAAACGGTATATGGTTTTTTCTTCATATTTATTCCTATTTGTATTTTTTTGTTTTAATCCTTATGATATGTCAATTAGCCAAATTCACTATTTATTTTTTCTACTCGCACACTATTTACACTTACTTTGAAAATGATACTCGTTAATTCTATCACCACTACGTAGTCTAATCCATGTATCAAACACTCTTTCACCCTCCTTCAACTCAATTACGCGTGCACCATTCATCTTTAATCCGTACATATTAGTACTACCGCTGTATCGACAATATGCCAAAGCGATACCGTAATACGAAGCAATATAATCATTCAAATGATCATGCCCCACAAATATTCCCATCACATCTTTTTGACGCAAAAAAGCACTAAACAACCCACTATTAATTTTTCCAGTACAGACAGTTTCCTCTTTTTCTCCTAAAATTCCATCGTCATTTATCGTTTTGGCATCATGAAATTCAGGAAGAGGAATGTGGAAGAATGATAAGGCAGGTAACAATTTCTTTTTCTTGAACTTTTCACTCGTTCTCACATACCAATCAATTTGTGTGTGATCAAACCATCCATAGCCTTCAATATGATCGTATTCAGAATAAGTATTACTATCCATGCAGTATATTAAAGCACCCGTTTTATTAGTGTGTGATTCTTTTACCTCCAATAGGTAATTGGTATCACCATAAACACCTGTCGGGTTTTTCCCATTAACGTTGTATGGATATTTACTTATTAATTCATTGATTTCCGATCGAGTTAAATCAAGTTCATGATCATGATTTCCGAAAACAACACACCAATTAATTTGACGCTCAACAATGGGTTGTATCAATACATCAAACCCTTCGGCATAGTTTGGTTCGGACATTAAGTCCCCGGTTATAATCACTAAATCCGGCTGTTCAATATCCAATACTTTGTTGAGATTATTTAATACATTTTCTTGGGTTGAATATAAAAAATGCAAATCTGTAAATTGAACAATCTTAAAGTTACCATTCTGGTTAAACTTTAACTTTTGTGCCTGACTCCCAATAAAAATAAATAGCAAAAGGCTAATTGAAATGATCTTTTTCATATGCATTATATTAAACGTTTAAAGGCGGTAAACTTATTTTTGACTCATGAATTTCCACTTTGGTGCAGCATACCCCCAATTTTTGTCACTGGTAATATCGATTACTGAAGCTTGTCCATTTTGCACTTTAAATTCCTTAACCGAATACTCACCTTTCTCGTAATTGTAAGATTTACCATCGTCATCATATAATTTAAAAGAGCCAGTTCGGGTTCCATAAATCCTTACTTCCAAGGTTTTCGTCATTTGCCACTCGTGGGAGTTACGGACCTTTTCAATCATCGGAATGATACCTCCGTCTTTGACAAAAAGCGGGATTTTGTTTATATCCGGTTCAATTTCTATCACTTCTGATTCTCCGGCTAATTTTCCTGTATAGAAATCATACCATTTTCCTTCAGGCAGAATAACTTTACGTTTTACTTCATCGTCAAACATTGGAGCCACTAAAATATAATCGCCCATCATGTATTGATCTTTCACTTCTTTCATAAGGGCTTTGGCATATGGGTTATCTGTTCCATCCAGTTCAGTTGCGATTTCTTCAACTTTACTATGATAACCTTCAACTAATTCCATAGCACGGAAAGGAGGTTTACCTTCGAAATAATATTGAGCAAACGTTGAATAGAGGTAAGGTAAAAGTTGCATACGCAAAAAAGCTACCTCTTGACAGCCTTTATATACCTCAGGAAAAGACCAGGGTTTGGTACCATCGGCCCAGGCATTGATCATCGCCATTGGTGAAAAACAAGTTGTTTGCATTCGTCTTAACCATTCCGTATCACTTTTACTTGCTCTGACTTCAGGAGTCCATAAAACGCCACAAAAACTGGAATTAATCAGAGCTGTAATAAAATCCCGATGACTGTAGTAATCATTATAAATAACATATGGATACGATACCGAACCGGCATTGGCTCCACGAACTAAGCCATAAGTACGTTTGTTATTAGCGCGATAGAGCTCATCGGTCATACTCATCACATGATTGGCATAGGTTTGTCTCATTTGTTCCCCATCGAGACCAGATGGAAACATGGCAATATCAGGAAAAATCCAGTCATCAAAACCATCCACCTCATCAACTTTGTAACCACTAACGCCAATATCAAGTTGATGTTTTTGAATATGCTTTTTGAATAATTCACGTGGTTCTTTCATGCTATAATCAGGCACGTTACCACACCATACAGTATGTGAACCGTGGTATTTGCCAAGAGCATTATCTAAATTACTGCCGGGCCAGACATAAGGATTACACCACAGGTTAATTTTCACCCCTTTATTGTCCATACTCTGCACGAATGCCTGTGGATCAGGGAATCGGTCTTTATTCCATTCGAACGTGCAAGGGTAAGCTTTCGAGTGCCAACCAGGTTCCAACCCGATCACATCCAAAGGAAAATTGTTTTCTTCAAAGCCTTTTACTTCTTTTTCAACGTCTTTATCTGTAAACAGGGTGGGTGTTCTTTGCCAAAAGCCTAAGCCCCATTTGGGCGGTATAAAGCCGCCACCACAATATAAGTTGTACTTTTGCACAACCTCAAGCATGTTTTCTCCGGTGAAAAGTATTAATTCAACTCCGTTTTCAGGTATAATAAATTCTAAATTATCACTATAAGGATTGGGTGACCAGGCAGGATCGTCATTACGATCTTTGGTAACAGGAGGATTATTGCTATCTCTGCGCACCCCGGTACCAGCATAAACATCAACATAACGTGCGGTATTAATCAACACTCCATATCCTTTATCGGATACAAAAAAAGGTATAGGCGCATGGGTTCTGCCATTATCCTTACCACCATAATGATCAACATGCAATCGCATGATACGGCCACGCTGTTTGACCGTTTTGAAATTTAATCCTAAACCATATAATTGCTCTCCTTTATCTAAAGGGAAACGTAAGAATGTTTTTCCGTTTTTCGTAATACTTCTAATTTCAGTAAGGTCGATTGGTATTTTCCTATCACTTAATTCATTAATAGCCCCTACTCTAGGTTTTTTATTGCACGATGATAATAGGTTGTATGTTGCAGGTGTATTTATTTGACTTACATATGTGCCGGCAAATTCTTTTTTCCATTCAGGTACCTGACTGGTATGCTCTAGTGCTGTATGACTCGAATTTTCACACCCCCAAAAAACGATCACAAACAATAAATAAAACATTGTTTTCCTCATGTTAACGACTTATAAAATTTTAAAAAGAACTATTTAAAAGGTATCCTGGATAACCAGGATACCCCTAAATATTTAAACTAAAATATCCCTTAATTAATTATTAATAAATTGAAAGTGTAAATTTTTCCCAAGCTCCTATGGCTGTCCTATCTACAAAAACATCATTGTCAGGCTCAGAAACAATATATGTATTGTGAACACTTTTTAAGGATACTACATCTCCATCTGCAATAGACCGATCCGAGGCTGTATGATTGATCAAAGTAAAAGCTTCCCAGGCATTAGCACCAAGAGCTTCACCATCTATACCTCCATTAGGCTGAGCTGAGAAATAATACCCTTTTTTAGTTTGAACATATACTACATCTCCATGTTTAATAGTGTTTGGATCACTATCTGGATTAATTAAAAAGAATTGTTCCCAAGGCCCTGGTGTAGTAGCAGAGGAATTAACATAATCACCACCATTTAAATTAGCTCTTAAAAAGGTATTGTGAGCAGTTTTAAATGAAATGGTTGGAAATTCTATCGAGGTATATGCGAATTCGGCAGAGCGCGGATCATGATCTGCCATTTCAACCCCATTTTCATCCAAAAAGTTATCACTTTCATTAAGGAAACCTAATAAAGATAAATCTACCGTACCAGAACTTCTGAACAAAATTTTATCAATTGATCCTTCTTCACAATTATCTGGTTGAACGCCGCTATTATAGGTTTCTAACCAACCATCCTGAAAACCGATGGTTAATAATTTTCTGACACCGATTTCACCATCACAGAAAAGACTATTCATATCGCCCACAACAACAACCGCATGCCCTGCTGAATATAAAGCAATGGCATCTACCAACTGATTAAAGTTACTATCCCGAGTGCTATAATCTGCAGGAGATGTTCCTGAATCCGCATGTAAATTATAAATATCTACACAAGTATGATCATTAAGCCAATGACGTGCCAGGCAAAAACCTTTCGGCGTTAAACAATCACTCCCGTTACTAAAAACACCATTGCAATCCTCCCACTTCACACGTTTAAAAATAGTGAAAGGAAATTTAGAAATCGTATTTAAACCATCTCCAATTGCCATTTCTCCTGAATGATCGGATAAATAAGAATGAACCGTTGCTGAAAGTAATTCGTCATGATAATTAAAATCTTCCTGAACATTAACAATGTCATAATCATTCAATAACGGACTTATTTTTGGTGTATTCACTGCCGGATTACCACCTGAAATAAAATCAGCCAAACCGGATACATTATAAGTAAGCACAGAAAAAGAAGCAGATGAAGAGGATTTAAGTCTTCCATTTGTTGGATGACTAGCCTCCTTTTCAATTTCTTCAATATCCTCAAGTTTACTACAACTTGTAAAAGCAATAGATAAACTAAGGAATAATACAAAAACTTGAGTAAGTTGCTTCATAGCATTCATTTTAAATTGTTTATTGATTTAAGGGATAGATCATAGCTTAAACTTATTTTATAGCTATTTCATGTAAGCTAAGTGAATAAGCAGATCCTGGAGGAGTGGTGCTGTTGACAAAATCTTCAGTGTTACGTTGTTCACCATTCGTAAAATTACCGGAGTAACATAACCACATTGTTCTCCCATCCTTACTAATAAATTTAGACGGGATATTTACGAAATAAGCCTGTGGTCCAAACTTTTCCCAATAATTTGTGATTATAAATGGTCCTGTTAAATTATCCGACTCAAGAATATAAGTATTCATGGTTTTTATAGTTGGCCAACCATTAGTTACGCACATGAAATATTTTTTCAATGGTGCATTGTAAGTCATGGTCACACAACCGGTATTATTATCCCAATCTACTAAGGGTATAATCTTACTATAATCACTTGACCAAATTGCATTTCCTTCTTCATCATGCCCTGCAAAATAGTCATAGGCCTCCTCATTGTTTATAGTTTCTGGTGATGGTTTTACACGTGAAAGATAAATATGATCTCCAGTAATCCAACTCAGATTCGCAATCCTATCTTCTTTATCCGGCTCTGTGGCACCATGAGATATTAAATAAGCATAACCATCCGGAGAATGTTCCATGTTTTTTCCAAAATCAACGAAATGAGGTGCGCCAATTTTTAATGGACCACCAATACTGTCTGGCTCAGGAAACAAAGTTTGTCCAGGAAAACAAGAAGCAGGTGATTTGACCCATGATTTACCCAAGTCATAGGATACTCTGAATCCTGCAAAAGGCCCCAAAACCGGCCAATTGGCTTCATAATCTGAATTGGTCAGTGTATACGTGCCATAATACCAAATACCATTATACACCAAGCTTCCACAGGGATAACGGCCATGGTAAGGTTCGGGCTTAGCTGCTATTACGCCTAGATTAGTAATTTTTAAATCGAGTGGGTTATCCCCTTCTATTTTGGCATGACCTGTTTTTGCATCAGGCCCACCTGAAAAACTTCCGTCAGCACCAATAGATCCATCCGTCCAGGGGGAATACAAATGGTCGTCTGAAGCCCAACTTGGATACCAGGTATCAGCTTTCGTATAATTAGCGTAGCGCCCAGTGAATACAATGTTGTATTTGCTTTTCTTAAATGGAGCATCGCCGGGTGTTTTACCGGGGATCTCAACTTTCGTCTTCCGAGATTGATGATGCATCCAAATATTTTGATTTTTATTGCTTTTTAAATGACACGCGGCTATGGTAACCAACATAAGTACAACAATTGAAATCTGTTTTTTCATCTTCATTTGTTTAAGCCACGCATAACAATGTTATACCGTTTACTAATCAAAATGCGCCTTTAGTGCGTTTCACTTCTAAACGCCCTTTGATTATGTATCGGCATCATACCAGTGCAATTTGATATTTAATTGGTATTACACGCGGCTTCATTCATCTATAAACTACCATCAACTACTAAAACTCAGACATTGAAGGAGGTAACATTTCCTGACCCCAATCGGTCGGTGTATTGGTCATTTCAAATTCAAGCAATCCGCCATTGGCTATTTCAAAATGTCGGAACCAGGCACGATTCATGCTCTTACCGTTTAACTTGGCCGTTTTTATGATGCTATTCTCTTCGGATAAGTTTTTAGCCTTAATGATTAATTGTTTGTTGTTACCCAAATTGAGCGTGACTTCCTTAAAATGAGGTGCCCCGATTAAATACACATCTTGTCCTGCATTGGGGAAAAAGCCCATGCTGCTAAACACATACCAGGCAGCCATAGACCCCGCATCATCATTACCCGGTACGCCATCCTCGTTGGTATTGTAGTTTTCTCTGATGATACTACGAATCAAAGCATTGGTTTTATAGGGCTGACCTGCATAATTATAAAGATAAGGAGACAGGAAACCAGGTTCATTGGTCACATTAAAATAGTTATTATTAAAGAAATGATCCAAACGCTGAATGAAAAGTTTTTGCCCCCCGCAACTGTCAATCAAACTAGCGACGTCATGAGGTACGTAAAAAGAGTATTCCCATGAATTACTTTCGTAAAAGAAATTCCCCCAACTGCCAGCTTTAAAGGCACTGAATTTATTGACCCAGGTGCCATCCTCGCGCCGCGGCCAGATGAATCCCCTAAAGCCATCACATTTAATATCGCGCCATAGATTAGCCCAATTACCGGCCCGACGTTTAAATTTAATGTATTCACTCTCTCGGCCTAACTCTTTTGCCACCTGAGCAATCGCCCAGTCATTGGCTGCATATTCCACTGTTCGAGTGCCAGCTCTTTCATATAATTTAGGCGTATTACCCGGGTTGGTAGATTGTAATGGTTCAAATTCAGCCGGTACGTAACCTAATTCTATGTATTCATTTATTCCCCCTCTTCCTTCCTGCATTTCTGTTCCTCCTGGTGGAATCTCTGCATTTTTTACCATAGCGTCAAAAGCAGCTTCATAATCGATGCCTTTTAAGCCTTTTAAATAAGCATCGGCAATAAGCATATCACAGTTACTTCCTCCCTGCGTTCTTCCGTTATGATTTCCACTGCGAGCATCGGGCATGTACCCATCATAACGGTATATATCTACCAATGATCTCACCATATCACGCTCTCTTTCTGACTGAATCAATGTCATTAATGGATGCGTGGCACGATACGTATCCCAAATGGCATAATAATCATCATAATAAGGCTCATCAGAATGCCATTTCGGATTTTCACCGGTACGGTCAACGGGCATCAACATGGTTCGGTATAGGGAACTGTAAAAAATCGTTTGATCGATATCAGTGGCTCCCTCAATATTTATTGTAGCTAGCACATCGTTCCATTGTTGGCGGGCAGCATCATGAACCTTATTAAAATCCCAGTGTGAAACCTCATTTTCCAGGTTTTGTCGCGCCTTTTTTGCACTGATAAATGAGATACCAACCTTTACCTGAATCTGCTGATTCTTTGAAGTACTGTATTGAAGAATGGCTTTTGCTTTAGTACCGTTATCAACAGCCACAGTACCATTCTGATCTATTCTGTTATCAAGGCTCAAAAAAAAGGATTCAGCAGGTGTGTCCACCTCGGCAGAAAAAAACACGGTGTATTCACCACCTAACCCCCAACCATTGCGAACACGTGTATAACCCTCCACACGCGTATTGGATAGAATTTCTATTTCAGATCCAATAAACTCCTGCGATTCATAGGCATGTTTTATACTGTCGCCTAAAAAACTTCCCGCATCAATAATAATGTGTGACTGATTGGATTTTGGAAAAGTATATTTATGAAATCCAACCTTATGACTGACCGTTAAGTCAGCTTGAATATTGTAATCCGTCAATTGCATTGAGAAAAAGCCTGGGGTTGCGATGGCATCTCGATATAGGCTCACAGGTTGGATGGATTTAACATCACCAACCACCGGCATTACCAATACATTGCCATATTTGGCCCCACCTCCGGTACCACTCACATGCGTGTGACTAAAGCCATGCACTTCTTCATTTTTAGCATAGCCGGTATTGCTGGTTTTGTTGCCACAGTCCGGCCCTAACTTCACCATGCCATAGGGCAATGATGCACCCGGAAACACATGTCCGGCTCCTTCACTGCCAATAAAGGGATCGACATATTGAGCTAAATCTTTTTGTGCATAAATGTTATGCGATAATAACACTAGCAGAACCAGAAGTAAATAATAGGATCTTTTAATCATTGCTTGAATGTTTAAAAATTAATGATAAAGATTTTTGTTAGTTAACACTTGTGGATCCTGGTCCAAAAGCGATGCTTTTACTATGATATCCTGACCTCCCATGCCTTCAAAATAATCAATATGAAGTTCATGCATACCCTTTTTCAATGCTATAAAAAAAGTATGTTCTTTCAGGCCATGGATACCATCATTAACGAACACCTGATCACCTATATGTAATCGTGTACCATCATCTGAAGAAAGAATGAATTTGTATAAGCCGGATTCATTGGCTTTGAAATAACCGTCGTATGTCAGACCAAAGCGATCATCACGATTTCTCATCTCAAGGTCAATAGCTTGTGTAGTACCAGTATTCTTAGGTGTGGCAACATCGAAATCAGGCAACATATTCCATGAACCTTCAAAATATTGATATGTCAAACCAGGCTTTAATTTTTCAGTAATTTTAACTGGTTCACTCAATTTATGGCAAATAAATTTTTTCGTGGTGATAGCGCCCACAGGTTTTCCATCAACAAATTGTAATGCAAAAACTGTGAATGACTCATCTGCTTTTACAGTAATTTCTCCATCGGCGATTGGTGATTTTAAAGTAGGATAAGAACCATCAACAGTATATCGTATTTCAATTTCCGGATTGTTTTGTTCAACGCTAAAAGAAGCTTCACCAAGGAAATGATCATATTCATATAAAATTACGGGCCCCCTAGTTTTAGCAATATCACCTTTGATTTCTACTACCACAACAGTAGCATGTTTTTGCTCATCAACACCAGCTATGTCAAGCAATAAATTATCACCCAAAATGGATGTACTAATTTTCTGATCGTTATCTGTTAAAGCATAAGCTTTTTTTACTTCTCCTTTGAAGCCAGGTACAAATAATTTACCGTTAGCAGGAAAATCAAAAACATGGAAATATAGTTTCGTATGATCATCCTCCACCTTTTTGGTACATTTGCCCCAGTCTAAAGGATTAACAGGACTTGCTTTAGTACCGTAAATAGCTTCACCATTTATCGCCATCCATTTTCCCATATCATTCAATGTCTGAACGTTTGGCTGTGGAAAAGTACCATCAGGTTTTGGACCAATATTTAAAAGGAAATTACCACCCATACTGGCGATATTGATTAGGTGATGAACAAGTTCCGTACTTGATTTCCAATTTGTATCAACCTTTTTATAACCCCATGATTCATTCATAGTCATGCATGTTTCCCAATCTTGACCAGGGTATCCTCCTTCAGGTATGTGCTGTTCAGGAGTAATTAAATCCCCATCATCACCCCATTCAATTAGTCGATCATTTTGTATTAGATGAGGAAACATATCAGTGATTTCATAAAATTTTGCAGCTTGTTCAGCGGTGGTTGGTCCTGGGGTATCCCACCACAGAATTTTGATATCACCATAATTATTCAAAATTTCTTCCACCTGTGGCACTGATTTTTCATCCAAATAATTATCATGATCACCCACTTGTAATGAATCCCAAACAGAGCCAGAAATATTACCAGCGGTAGTCCAGTCTTGCGCCTGTGAATAATAAAGACCAAAAGGCATATCTAATTTCTTGCAAGCATCTGCCAGTTCTTTAATGATATCACGTTTGAAAGGGGTAGACATAACATCAAAATCACTCACTTTACTGTCAAATAACGCGAAACCATCATGATGTTTTGAGGTAATGACAATGTATTTCATGCCGGCATCTTTCGCCATTTTCACCCATGCTTCAGCATCGAAATTTTTAGGATTAAATTGATTGGCGTATTGTTTATAATCTATTACCGGAATACGGGCTAGCTCCATCAGCCATTCACTGTATCCAGGTATTTGTTCTCCATTGTATTCTCCTGCAGGTATGGAGTATAAGCCGAAGTGAATGAACATACCAAATTTAGCTTCGCGCCACCACTCCATTTTGTCGGCACTTTCATTCGATTGATTTTGCTGACAGCCTAAAAAGTGAAGAGCACTAATGAACAGCAAGACATATAAAATATTGATTTTCCTCATGATGTGACTTTCTGGTAATTAAAATGTTTTATTGTAAAACTTTTCTTCCTTATCGACACAGCCTACAAACTGTATGGATGCCTGTGGATTCTTCTTCGTTAACGGATTTTCAGAATGGTAATTCCTCATGCGGCATCCCATCACGGTTACAGTCAGGCGCCTATTACCTTTAACCAACATGTAATCATAGGACTGCCCTTCTTTGATGGTCGTCAAGGCCGGGTTAGGGCCAGAAAAAGCCTCCAGATTAGAAATGGCAGTGTGCCCCTCCCCCTCAATAATGATTGGATGAATAGCCTCTAAATCCGGTCCAGTATTCGCAATGATTGAGCCTTGCGCAATCATCCAGTTCCGATTTTTGGTATTAGCTCCTAGTTTATAGATTCCAACTGTCACGCAATCTAAATTGAAATTTGTTAGCTGACCATAAGATTCCGGACCTAAATAAATGCCACCATATACCCCAAATGTGAAAACATCTATCAATTGAGCGTTATCCGTATGGTTAATTGAATAGGTAAAGGTTTTCTTAGCAATTACGGCATCCACCACATCGCGATGAACTTGCCCTTTGAAACCACGCATGACCCCCGGATTAACATGACAATTCAGAATTCTCGGGATATCGTAACAATAGTCAAAGCGAATAAACTCACCACCATACGGATAACCATAACAATGCTCAATAGTGATTAATTCACTTGGCATGTTGCGATCAGCATTAAAATCCATGGCTAAGTACTCGCCATAAAAAGTGAGACAGCTAAGCAATACGCCTTGGGTCATTGTTTGTTTATCAACTTGTATGCTCGCAGGGTATTTAATGATTTTATTAGGATCGTTAACTGTCTGGTCGGGATAATAAAACTGGATACCCTTAATCTGGGTCGACGAACGCACTGTAAGAAAAGGATTCTTCGTATCGGTAATAGAAAATACACTGCCAACAGGCTCCCTTTTTGCAGGGTGTTTGGTACCACGTGGGGTAGCTGCGTGCACGCCAATAAGTGAAACGTTTGCCTTTAGAATTAGTCCACCATCAATTTTGTAAGGTTCTTCACTTGGATCAACAAATAAGGCGCCTCCGAATGTGCTGGCCCAATCAATCGCTTTTTGCAGTGCGACTTTATTCGTGGCAGCATCATTTTTAGCGTTTACACCAAAATCTGTAATACTCTTGAAGTTCTGTGCTTGCAAGCATGCACAGAACAACACCAAAACTAAACTACTTAAATATCTCATACGATTAAGATTGTCTGTTTATAAGGTATCATATGAAGCTCGCATTGTTTTAATTATCCTCTTGGGGCTAATTATTTTACATACTTGTTTCATATTAACATATTTTCTCAGTAATATCTGCTTATAATTACTTTTCGTAAACCAACTTAATTGTGCCTCCTTCAAAATCTTTCGGTAGTATTACTGATCCCTTTTTATCTGCTTTAATTTTCTCTCCTTCAACCATGGCATAGGCTAGTTTACCACTCCCTTCAGATTCAAGCTGAATGCGTCCCTTCCGATAACGGAAATTGGCATTTAACCGGGATGTTTGCGGATATAAAGCAGGCTTAATAAACATTCGGTCTCCCTTAAATTTGATACCTAACATATGGTGTACCATGAAATAGGAGATTTCAGCCGAATTCCACGGCAACAGTCCACTGCCTTTTTGTTGGGTGCGTAAGAGTGGAATCTCTTCATAAATAGCACCGGTCCGTCCGCCTGCATGGTCGTAAATCCATTGCAAAGCACGTCGGCTATTTTCCAGATCACCAGCTTCATGTTGCGCCCGCATGATAAAGGTTGTGGCAAAAGGCCAGGGGCCGGGCTGGTCACCTTGCGAACTGGAATGGTAGCGTTCATAGCCACCCATGGACCAACGCAGGTTCCTTAGCCCTTCTAACACATCCAGTGTGTTTTTTGCAAGCTCAGACCTGGGATCAACAATTCGCAAAGAAATGGGCAATGCTAATGTTGCGTCCGGCATTAAGCGGCTAAAATGTTCAGTACTGGCAGGTGATCCATCTACCCATCCCTTCATTTTTACCACATCTACCATCTCTCCGCCTACATTGCGTCGCTTTATTAGGTGGCCCTCATTCACCAGTTTCTTTTGAGGGTGCGTTAACATGGCATCTTCAATTATATCGGCTTCTTTGCGCCAGACATCTACTTTACGATCAGCATCAAAGTACCTGGCAAGGTCGGCTCCATCGCGTAAACCTTGGATCACCCAAGTCTGATAGGCCAATTCATAGGCATCCTCAAAAGTACGCTCCCAAAATTCACGACGGTTATGCACCATGCCGGTTTCATCGCGAAAAGCTGACGATAATGGACGTTCAACCATAGCAATGATTTTCTCCCTATACTTTGTCAGTAAAGAAATATCACCTGTCCAGTCCACATAACTTTTCATGGTATGCATGAACTCCCCCATCTGGTCAAACTGTTCCCTGTCGGGTTCATCAAATCCACTTGCAATCATGGTGGTACCATGCTCATTAATCATATCCCGGAGCATGTGCTCCAGGGCAGCACGGGCCATTTCAAATTCACCAATATGTATTAATCCTAAAGTGGAATGCGAAGCATCCCTGACCCACTGAGCACCGTACTCAAAAATTCCGGCGTCCATCTTACCTCCATCCGACACAAAAGCCGGCAAACTATTGCGGTTAACATCAAAACTGCGTTGCACCAATGGATCATTGCATGTCAATGTGTTTCGTTTTGACCACTGGTTTTTAGTTTTGACGAGCTCCTCGTTTAAGGTGCTTTTTAACACTTCCAGGCGTTGGGCCAGCTCAGTATCATTGAGCATAGGCACATCAACAAGCAGGTAAGATTCGCTGATCTTCGTTTCCCCTGGTTGAATCAGAAACGGTCCGGCTTCGATACTTTTTAATTCAGCGTCTACTTGCTGTGTCAGATCTTCCGGCATTACCAAAGCAATGGAAGCATCCTTAGTGCGATACGCCAAACCATTGTTATTGATTTTTCGTCCTGCAACCGGAATGGAAAGACAGATACTAACGCTGTCTTCTCCCACCAGATCGGCCGCCTCCAGGCTAATCTGCCGCTTAAAAATACCATTCAACGAGACCGGCGTAATAACTTCGCGTACTCTAATGCCACCAGCCCACCAAACGGCTTCCACTGATGGGATACCATCAACGATTACCCAATTGGTATGAGTGGTTTGCCCCATGGCTGTGAACGGATAATTATTCATTTTTACCGTCAACGCTGAGGTGTAAATACCCTGTTCTGCACTGTAATTGTAGGCATCCGATTTGCGTATCGTTTGTTTTGGATTTTCGGCATCGAAAAGCATGTAGCTAAATGCCGGCCCTAAATCGGCTTTATCCTGCTGAATCACCATTTTGGCGCGACCACTTCTTAATATAAAATATTCCCGACCATAAAAATAGTTAGTATCAACAAATTTATTTTGTGCGTTACTAAATAAAAAAGATAAAAGTAAAAAATGTACTACCAAAAACTTATTATAATATTGTACGTATTTCATAATTGATATAAATCTTAATTATTGTTTCCTCAATTATTACTTAATTAACTTTTCTTCCAAAGCATTAATAGAATTATATAGGACTCCTGCAGAACCTTTAAAACCAGACGATCCTCTTGGTTTGTTGTCTATTGTATACCATTCATAAAAATCGTCATTTTCAACCACACGGCTCAATAATGGCTTAAGGTGCTCATACGCTTCATTTAAATAACCATATTCTATAAGTTGATTTACCATACGCCCCCCAAACCAGGTCCAATCTCCTCCATTTTGATAAGTATAAGGTTCTGTCATTTGAGGATTTTTTATAAATCCTTTTGGATAAGCCGGCTCTAATGCTAAGCCTATCGAAGATGCTCCAGCTCGTTTTATTCTTCTTTCCATCTCCTTTAATGAAATCATAACTTCTTCTCTAGAAAGTATTCTAGCCTCAATAGCTACTGCTGTCCCTCCAAAATAAAAAATTTCATTTTCGTTAAAATCTTCAGGAAAAGGAGACTTATCAAGATATATATGAGGTATAAACTTTTTGTTCTTGCTATCCCAAAGATATTTTCTACTATTTTCAACCAACTGTTTTTTGAATTGTCCAAATTTATGTTCCATTTCGGGAATCAATTCAATCAAGTTGTTTAAAGCAACAATAAGCATTGCATTATCATAAATATCTATAGCTAAATTAGTGTTTTCGTCCATAAGACAGCCCCAATCACTTTCAGGTTGAACATCTCCCCAATCTATTGTGGTTGCGCCCCATATTAAACCATACTTTTCATTGTATCTATGCTTTCTTAGAAAATTGATAGCTATACCCATACGATCAGCTATTGTTATCCCCCCTATTTCAACCTCAAGAATAGAATAATCGTCGGTTTTTTTAATATACTTATATACAGCTTGAATTAATGAAGACTCTTGATCCGTCTCAACAGTAGCTTTATCTCCTGCATAATCCGGAGCGAAATTTGAACGGTATTTCATATTCTTTTCTTCTGGAGATAACTTATTTTTAGGCATAACAACATCTAGTATTTCTCCATTCTCGCCCTGCATCTTAAAGAAAATAAGCAGGTTGTTTTTAATACGTTGAGCAGAATGTACCGATAAACTTAATTCTATAAAAGTGTTATAATCACGAATAAAAACGAGATCGTTATAACCATTCCCTGCATCAAATCCTTCTTCTATTGTGGCTAATGCTTTAGCTTTTACAAAAGATATGCTTTTGTCAGCTTTTACAATTCCTCTTAATTTTTCAAAGTTTGAATCTTTTCTTGTGCACGAAAAGAACTGAAAAATTACTAATAGCAAAATTATTTTTTTCATTTTTTCACCTTTACATCACCATAATAACCTCTACACTGGGTGATTCCACAACATCCCCGTGTTTACTTTCTCCATAATTCTTCTTTTCCTTCCAGTTTCCTACCCTTTGTTTCATATACCAATTTCCAAATAAACAGGTATGCTCCCAGGACTATTAAACCATTAAACAAAACCATGATTAAATTTTTCTACTAAAAGTGGGTTTCTATCTAATACAGGAAATATTTGCGAACAAGGAAGTTGGAAGTCCACATTGCAGCTGTATCAACAGACATGGATCTGCCCCTAATACTATTAGGAAATATTTTGGCAAATAGCCTCCATGTAACTGGTCCATATAACATAGCAAAAGAAGCAACAAATAACAATATGAATACAAGGGCAACTATTCCATTTAATTCCTTATAAAACAAAAGCCCAGTAGTATCATAGAAATTCACTTCCCCAGAGTTCCAATTAATTGCAGTGGCTGTGATTATATAAATATATCCTGTCATAGTGCCCATATTACAAAAAGGTTAAACAAATGTGCCACTTATAGCAGCACATTTGTTTTATTTTGCTAGAAAGTTTTATTATAAAACCTTTCATTTTCATCAACACCAGCAATACTTGAATTGTATTGATCCTTTCCTATTCCCTAATGTTAGAAGAAAACCAAACATATATTTTATAATTATTTAACTACTGTACTTTTTAGTTCCTTGATAAACATATCATCATTGCTAGTGAACTTCACTTTCGCTTGCCATTCACCAACATTTTGTCCTACTTTGATTAAGAAGTGGTTCCAGCCTTTTTCCAATGGTAATCCTTCGTATGTGAATTTATTGTCGTTCAAAGAACCCGTTGTTAAGTATTCCTTGATAATTTTACCATTGATACTAAATGAAAGAGCATCATCACACTGAAAATGCATATCCAGGTGCGGTATATTAGGCTCAATCAGCAAATCAGTCAATGAACGTGGACTATACAACCAGAAGCTTAAATAGGCTGTCCCATATTCTTTTGGTGTAAAATTCAACCAGGCAAAATTCCAAATGGCATGATTTCCCGCACTGGCTACGATCCATTCTTTACCTGCTATTTCACTGCCAAAGGTTACTTTCGTGAACTCCTTTTCTGTCAATGGTTGATTCTCGAACACATGTTTGATCTTGCGACTTTCGTTATAGTGACTTCCCCAGGCAAATGCATTGACCAGTTCACCCTCGTCATTTAATGCCACCGGAATGTATTTAACGTCTCCATCAAATGTAGCACCCAAGTTGTCAAAGATCTGAGTTATAAAGGTGCGCATGGACTGCAATTTCATGGATAGATTCAATGTTGAAATAATAACCTCACCACTATTTACTTTTTGTCGTCCAATAACCGTTGCAGAAGGCTTAGTCGCTAACTCATCCATGTAAACTTTCGCCGTCTTAACAGGTTCGCCCTGGTAGTTCCATTTGTGCCAGTTCGTATTACAAGCTGCTAAAATCTCTTGTCCTTCATAAGTCCAACTACCAGAAATTGTACTAGTAGAAACCGGTGCTTTAGATAATTCTGAGAAATAAAGCGATGCATTACTTTGTTTATTTACAACGGGATGCTCTTTGATAATCACATAACTGGTGGCATCCCGTTCTTTAAATACCACTTCACCATGACTAATAGTGTTGATAAGAGGAGTAACAGTTTCGTTAGCGTTCCAGAAGATAATCGTACTTCCTTTTTGGGTGGCCAACCTTAAACTATTCACCAGATATTTAGTGACCTTAGGCCCTTTTTGTCCATCGATGATGATCAACTGATTTTTACGACTATTCAACTTTTCAAATTGGATACCTAACATGGATAGGTTTGTCGATAATACCTTTTTATCATCTCCACTTAGGCATACAACACCCTCTTTACGCTTCACCTCAGGAAGATCGACCAGGTTCGATTTCTTAACGCCCCACTTATTCTCTACTTCGTTGTAATGATCAGAAAAAGCCAGTTTAACGGCTTCAAACATGGGCCATGGCTCATACAATGGAAGAGTTGGATCGTAGCCCGGATTGAAGGTGCTGGCATAAGCCCCAATGCGCTCTGGTTGATATCCAGGCTTATTTTCAACAAAGTCATTGAAATAAATACCATCTTTCATTGTATATGGACGACTTGTATCATTCAAACCTAACGGAAGAGGTCTCAAACCGTACCACGCCACGTTAAATACAGAAGTATAAGAGGCATTTAAGTTTCTTTGTTCTTTTATTAATTCGAAGGCTTCACCAGCGATACCTTCCATGCGACCAAGTTGCGACTCATAAGCACGGTCACCATTCACTCTTGCTACCTGAGCTGGAGTGCCAAAATAAGCCATTCCAGTCTCACCAATACCCCACGGTTTACCTTGACTTGACCATACGTTAACAGCATTTTCATCACCGTAATGACCAATTACTGTTGGCAAATCTGTTTTGGCTTGTGTCTCACCATCACCAGAAATCCAATTCCGTGTTGGATCATTATCACGTGCAATTTGAACCCACTTATTAATTTCAGAAATATTTTTATCAACCAGTTCCTGTGGAGCATTGAATACGTGCTTTGTTACAGGCAATGTTTCATTACAAACACTCCAACCTAAAACAGAAGGGTGATTGCGATCGCGATGAATCATACCGGCGATATGATCACGACAAGCCTGCCAATAAAGTTCACTGTCAACCTTTGGGCCACCATCACTGGACCAGATACCTGTTTCAGAAAGTACACTGATCCCCATTTCATCAGCCATTTCCAAGTAGAACCGCGGGAAGATTTGAGCATGTAAACGCAAGCCATTACCATTGGCATCTAACAGCATTTGATACCAGGCATAAGCATAACGACGCGTCATTTGCGGCACGCCCATGAAGTGCCAGGAATCACCTTTCACCTGGAAAGGTTCACCATTCAATAAAAATTTAGTGCCATCAATCTTAAATTGACGCCATCCGAAACGCGTGTAATCAGTGTCGACAAGTTGTTTTTTATTATTGACACTCAATACCAATCCATAGAGGTTAGGATTTTTGTTTGACCATAACTCCAAGGCCCCTTTCACTTTTGTTTTCAGAACAAAGGTGCGTGAAGCGTTAGCCTCAACAACAGATTTTTCCTGCTCCAGGGCAAGGGCTTTGTTGCCAAGCGACCAATTGGTTTCCGGTATATCTGTCACTGATTTACCATTCTTGTTTATCCACTGGTAAATGTCAGCGTTGATGTTCACCTTAGCTGCTTTTTCGGAGGTGTTCTTAACCGTGAACTCAATTTCCAATTCATCCTTGTCAACCCAGGGTTTTATAAAGGTTTCGCTTACGTATACATTGGGTATTTTTTGTAAGTAAACGTCTTGCCAGATACCGGCAATGTAAATACCCCAGAAAGAGCCGGCTACGTAATTCCGACGACCGTACTTACCCGGATCATTCAATAAACTACCATGTGCCACCCATACAAGCACTTCAGCCTCCAGACCGGGCTTTACATGTTCAGTCACATCGAAATTAAAAGGTAAGAACGAATCAAAATGATCACCTATCTCGTTTCCATTCACAAAAACTTTGGCATAACCGGCAACAGCTTCGAAATGTAAGATAACGCGATTATCTTGCCAATTAGCCGGAACTTTTATCACTTTTTTAAGCCATCCTGATTTTACATTATTCCATTCCTCAGGATAACTTGGGAATGAACGAAAATCACCACCTCCATTTGTTTCAAAGCCATTCACATTCCATGGAGATGGTACTTTATAAGGCGTTGTTTCCCATCCCTTTTCCTGAGGCAAATCCGGCGATTTAATTTGCTCTAATGTAATACCTTCAGGAAGTTCAACCGGCATAAATTGCCATGAACCATTCAAACAGATTTCATCCCTTAACGGTTTTTCAACGTATTTAATCAACCCTTCATGCGGGGCAAATTCATGATTAAATTGAACTTGAGCTTCAATATTGCTCTGCATCAAAACAACACAAAGGACAATAAAAATCTTATATAATCTACTATTCATTATTTATTCGTTAAATGATTTCACATTTAGATTTATTGGCGACATCTCATAAATGAATCTGGCTTATAATTAGATTATCAATACACCAGTCTGTTATTGCATAAAATACATTTTCAGTATTCAGCATTAATTTCTTTCAACTTTCCGTTATTATAAATTCCTTCATACCTACGATTTCCTGGTATATTTAATTTAAAGTGAACATCCCACTCCTTAGGCCAGCTTGGTAAAAGAATGATATCATCATCTTCATATTGCAACAACATCCTTTGCAATGCGATCATTGCCACACTTCCATGGCACTGATCAGGCGTCCAATCATAATTAGGACCCCAAAATGCGGGGAAACGAAAATGCTTATCATGTGTGGAAAAACTTTCGATAATCATACCCTTCGCTTCATCTGATAAGCCCAAATATGCTGCTTGAATTGAATTTTGCTGCCAGCCTCCATTTTGTTTATGCGCTTTGGCGTCAAATGTTCGCAGGGCTATATCCAAATCAGGCTTCCCAATACCATAAGCTCTATAAGGAAATACGGCATACATTTCAGGATTTTCTTCATTCGCTTTATTACTATATTCTTCCGCAGCATCCAGAAGCACCTGACCATTAACTGTTTTTAACGGCAAGTCTGGTAAATCAGCTATCAGTTTTTTCCATTGCATTCTTTTTTCTTTGCCAGTAAGATGTATAGGTAATTGTAACATTTTTTCAGCGATTGAACGGATGCCGACGATTTCCGGCGCTGGATTTTTTGCTGTATGATAGGTTTCAAGAGACATCGCGGGATCGAATACTATTTTACCCTCGCTATTTCTCTCCCAGTGCTGATCATAAAACGTAAGAATTTCCGACACGAAAGGCACTAAAGTATCTTGAGCAAAACTATTGCTTTTAGTAAAAGCGTAATAATCGTTCATGATCATAGATAACTCTAAACCATTTGACCAATAATAACGAATAAAAGGATTTTTAACATATCCATCAGGTAGCGTATCTCGATCACAACCATAATCACCATCGGCATATGTGCCCCAAAAATTCATCGTTTCAGGGAAAAAAGCACCAGCATGATTGTAATATTTTTGGGTTGCAGCTTTACGTAAAGGTAAGGCATCCATATACATTTTGAAGAAGGGCTGCATCATGTCAAAATCGCCGGAAGATATCATACTCCAATAAGGTAAGCGTGTGTTTTGAAACCAATAACAACCACCCCATTGGCGATAATCAGGATTATTGCCTGCAAAACGATCTATACGAAGATAAGTGTCAACCGTAAAAATACTCCCATTAAATTTGATAGGAGAATTACCTCTTCCTCCACAAGCATTAACATACCGTTGTAACAGATACCCCTGTGTTACTATCACGGCTTCTTCATTGGCAATTGAATCTTCTGATGAAATGAAAATGTACGAACGATCCCAAAAATTTTTCCACCAGGTTTTATGTGCCTCGACACGTTTAGCCTCATCCATTGATTCAATAATACTGGCTTGCTTTAACACATTTCGCTTCCAGGCCTGCACATTATTTTGTTCGATGAGCGGAAACACCTGCATTTGCACATGTGTAGATGGTTCTGGGTTAATCAATACGGTATCGGAAACATTTTGCATACCCTCACCTTTAATTACAACACCAAAGTTTAAATTTAAAAGCGGATCGGTAAATTGTCCGTTGTCGTTTGCAATTGCTTGTATATCCAGGTTATTCTCAAAGATAGAATATGCATTATGGTGATATGCCATTATATGCTTTTTGTTTCCTTGCTCTATACTATCGGCTTCCTGATAAATCTCTCTATTGCAATCGCCAGACATCTGATTGGGCCCAATGCCCCAAACATATGCCCCTTCACCTACTCCATCAACTAAAGGAATTGGTTCTCTTCTCCAATTTTCATAGGTAACTTTAGCTTGTACTGGAGTCTTTGATAGAATGTCTGTTTGTATAACCGGATTATTAGCATCAATCCAAAATTTAATTTCTAAGTCCCCATAATCAAAGAAGATTGTGCCATCCTGCAATTTCAACTCCTGTGAAAACTCCTCTTTCTTGAAAGGGTTAGGTGAGAGAGCAACCCTCACCCGACCTAACTTCATTAGACTTCCTATTTCACTCCAAGCATTGGTTTGAGATATCAAAAAAACTAAATCCCCATTATCTTCGATCCATACATTGGCGCCAATGTTACCATTACCAATTGGTAAAGAGCCTAATGAATTATATCCCGGAGTATCCCAATATAAATTATACTTACCTACACATTTCAGTATGTCAGGTTGTGGACCTCTGACACAAGCAACGAGAGATAAAACCAATAATAAATATTGAATTTTAAAATGACTCATTATTCTTCATTATATGGTTTTACATTTGGATTTATAGGTGACATCTCATAGCTAAAACGAGCTTTTTCAAAATCACCCGTTTGTTGTACTTTTTTAATATCGCCGTTTTCCTCGAAGTATAATTTGTCAAAACAGATAGATCTTAACCACTGCTTACCAGATAAAGCGCCATTATGGTAAAATAGATACCATTGACCATTAAATTCTACCACTGAAGCATGCGACGTTTCAATACCAGTAGGATCAAGGATTACACCTTTATGGTTCCAGGGGCCAAGCGGATGATCACTAACGGCATAATGCATACGATTTCCAAACACACCACCTTCTCTGTGATGATCCGGATAAATCATGTAATAAATACCGTTACGCTTAAATACCCATGGTGCTTCGTGAAAATGATCAAGTCCTTCCATTTGTTTCATCTTACCATCGATCTCCATCATATTTTCCTTGAGTTTACCGCCGTGGCATGGATGGCCTGGTTGTGCACCTCCAATGTAAAAATAGGCTTGTCCATCATCATCGATGAATACATGCGGATCAATTAAAGGCGCAGTACCGGGAATATATCCCTGTACTTCAAATCCTTTATCAGGGTGTTTACTGGTAGCAACACCCATTTTCCATGTTTGTCCCCAATCATCACCACTTCCGCTGGGATGAGGAAAATAAAAGTAGTAGGTGCCATCCTTATAAATACAATCAGGAGCCCACATAAAACCACCTTCTTCACGGCCCCACTCCACATCATCCGAACATAAAATTTGGCCATGATCCGTCCAGGTTTTCAAGTCTCCTGTAGAAAACACATGATATTGATCCATTTTATCACATCTTTCGCCAGGCCATAAATCCGTTGATGCATACACATAGATACGCCCGTCTGGCATGATTCGTGCAGAAGGATCGGCTGTATACATATGGGTTACAATGGGATTTCCGTTATAGGTCCATGAAAATGGATAAAGTACTTTATTTTGACTGTTTCCGTTCGCTATGAACAACAGTAAGATACTAGCAATTAGATATATTTTATTCATATTTTTATTTTTTAGGCCACACTTTTACTTTTTGTTTTCCGCTTTTAATGTTTTCAAAGGGTCCAGGTGTTGGAGTCGAATCACGTTTCTTTCCAAAGTAATCGCTATCGATTATTAAATCTGTACCGTCGTAATTGTAAAAAAGTACATCAGGTACCACAGCCTTGCCAAGCAGATCAGTTGTTACAACCTGAGTTGCAGTCGCTTCATGCACCGAAGCAATATCAAGTATCAAATAAACTTCATCGCCCTCTTCCATTACCGCTAAATTAGGATTGTGTTTTACGACCTTAGCTGTGCTTTCATTATCACAAGGTTCTGCACCATGATAATAGGTGTTACCACCGGCTTCGGGTAATTGAGGACGAAATTCATAACAACGTGTACCATAGCTATAATAAAATGGTACATGTTGATTTTTTTCGGCAATTTTTTTTACGCTTTTGCCACCATTTCCGATCCACATGTTGTTATAAAAGCGATCATCCCCCACATCAATTTTATGATCGTCCACTTTTTCTGTTGAATGCGCTTTAAAATAAGGCGTTGATCGGCCATCTTCCCAAGTACCAAATTCACAATCAAATAAATTATGCACAAACGCCCCACCTTGTGATAAATGACGGCAATTATTAGAAAGACAAATGTTATTATCAACTATATAAGGTCCATGATTTACTTCTGCATAAATATCATGACAATCATTACGGTATAATAAGTTTCCTGTAACACGTGTACCTTGCGTCATCCAGTCTAACCAAATCCCCAACCATGCATCATTAATTCTGTTATTAGCGATTAACATGTCGATTGGTGCATGAAACTTAATTGCTGCCATTTCGGCACCTCCAAATCGTCGTTGTGTATGAATATCATGAATATGATTGTTGGTAATTTGACTAAAAGCAGCTCCCATGCTACCCACAATGCCGGCTTGCTCACAATTGAATATCTTGTTGTTCCGTACAATGTGACTACCAATATTGGCTTTATTCCATTTCATTGTTTCGCGTGCGCGATCAATTGTATGTAAATAAGCCCATCCACCACCTTTAAACCGGAGATCCAGTTCTTTGGTTTCAGAAGTAAGCGTAGTGGCGTTATCATATTGATCACCATATTTACCCATTGAAAGACCAACATTTATGGAATGAGAAATGGTATTGTCTTCAATGATCCAACCTTTACTCCAGTGGGTACCAATTAAGCCCATCTGTTCGGCTGTTGGGGGTGCCCAGGCAGGTGCTGCCTGCGTTAATGTAAAACCTTTTACCGTGATGTAATTGATAAACGGCTTCCGGGGATAAAACACGGTTTGCCGCACATTTATTTCAGTCAGGCTATTATTGGGATCCGTATCTCCAAAAGTGGCATAAACTGTTGTTTTCCCGTACGAAACCTCTACAAACCAAGCCTTTCTATCTAAAACATTTAAATCTGCTTTTTCTGCCGCTTCAAACAGCCATTCCCCATCCTGATAGACACAACCCGTATGGTGCTTTCTGCCTTTATTATCAAACCAATCACCAACAATAATTTCAGCAAAAGGGTTAAACTCACCAAACAGTGTATTTGGCACTTCAACGGTCCATACATTTTCGGATTCTTTTTTCCAGCCTGTAATAATTTCTGAACCTTTTATGACTACTTTTTCTCCCTCTGCAGCTCTATAAACAATACGTTCTTCATTAGATGCACCACCTCTGGGAGGTGTAATTTCCTCGCGATACACGCCTTCATGAACGATAATTACATCTCCAGGTTGAGCCATATTAGCCGCTTGTTGTATTGTCAGAAAAGGTGACTTTTCTGAACCTGCATGACTATCATTGCCACTTTTGGAAACATGGTATTCTTTTGTTTGTGTGCACGATAACAAACAAAAGAATACCAGAAAAATACATATACATTCCTTCATCTTTCTTAATACCTTCAATGGTTGTTTTCTAATTATTAAGCTTTAATTCGGTCGGTGACCTTGCGGTGCCACGCCACATCGTCCCACAATCCTTTGAATTGCGGATGGGTGAAGTTGGACGTGCAGATAAATTTGTAATTGTCATGCTTTTTCACCAGATCAATACAAATTTCGGCACTCTCTTTTGTCCACTTCCAGTCTAATTCGGGATGATCAAACCAGCATATCGGTCCCCAGCCTTCGGTGTTACCACACACCTTGCTTTGCTCTGCTGCTTTATTCGCTACTTTTGTTATTCGATTATCGATCCATTGAATTAATTCAACTCTATTAGCATCAAAATATTGATATAAATCAACTTGCAGCTTCTTCAAGTTTTTTGATTGGTCACGATCAGCGATTTTCTGTATCATTTTGTGAAGATCACCGTGATGATTAAACCATACATGATAATCAAGAGCAGCATGTGGTGTCAAATCAATATCTTCAAATGGTACACCTGAATCATAAGAAGCGAAGAATTCTAACGCTGGAAATCTTGATTTAAGAGTAGTGATTGTTTCGTTTATAAATTGATTGTGATAAGCTATTTGCAATGCGTTTTTCTTTGCACTCTTGAGGTCTGGTAAATGTGCTTCCGGATTATTTATTTTAAATTGATCAATATCTGATCGCTTATTTAATTCTTGTTTTAACCAATCATAGCCATGATTGTTAGGGTATTCATTTAACAAATCAACATATATCACATTATCAAGTAAATCATTGACTTTTAAAAATTCTAATGTTTCTGTCCAGGCTCTGACAACACCACCTTCTTCCATAAAAATATCAGTACGGCCGGTATTATGAGGTGCGAACCAAGAAGATAGACCTACTTTTATTCCATACTTCTGGCACAGTGGCAGAAATTCCAATAACGCTTCCCTTGGCCGGAAAGACATGGTATAATCATTCCCCCAAATACAAGGTTTCCAGTCCTTCTTTACACTCCGAAATTCGTCGATTATTTTACCCTCTTTTGTAGACACCACAAACTGTGGCATACAATCCATGCGAATGGCATTGTAACCTCTTTCTGCCAATTCACTAATAACTCTTTCCCAGTTTTCGAATTCACCATAACGGTGATGACGCAATAGCCAACTAAAATCCCACATGGCAATGGCCAATGGTTTCTTTACTTTGGAGATCGTCAGAAATTGATCCCGCCTCGTTTGTTTTTCAATATTACAACCGGTTCCAATAAGTCCCCCAAGGGTATACATTGATGATATACCAATTGCTGTTTGTTTTATAAATTTTCTTCTTTCCACTGACACACTATCTAAATCTTACTACTAATTCCCTACCGATACACCAACTATTTGAGCGCACTAGTCAACTTCTTAAATATGCTATACCAGAATGCTATCTGAATCATTTAGAATCCATGCCCAGGCAACTTTTCTATTCTGTTCTGTTCGCAGAATATTATATAATCTGAAATCACAAAACCATAAGATTCAGCTTCATGAACACAACTCCAATAACTAACAACCTTACAGCTTTTTGATCAAAAACAAATACTACATAACAACAAGTCGTTGACTAAAACCATGATAAAGGGGCCGTAGGCCATAAACACCTTTTAAGTCGGCCCCTTTGTTTACACAAACTATCTAATCCACTTTTAATTTTATTAGTTCAGCTCTCTTACATCCCACCAAACCTTAGCTAAGAAACTGTCACCATCGGTTGCTGCTTCCGCTTTTTCATAGTTTTCGGTGTTATATAAAATTTCAACATTAGGATATTTAAATCTCCTTGGCAGTTTACCATTTGTCTCACCCAATGAAGGGCCCTGGTCAGGTTGACGATCCGCAATCACAGGATAACCGCTTCTGCGAAGTTCGGAATATGCTTCATGACCATTGTCCATGAAAGCCACCCATTTTTCTGACCCAATCTGCTCCAATTTATCTTCCGTATCACCGCTCAAATCAGGAACTGTAGGCATAAATGCAGTAACTGTTTCTTCATCAACACTCCATTCTTTAAGAGAAGATTCAATACCTTTTTTGAACCATTCATTGGCTTTTGCATTATCTGCACTTACACTTAATCCTCTTACATATAATTCTGCCATGTTGAAACACACCTCAGAATACATCAAGATAGGCGTGTGTCTGTCACTGCGAGTGAATTCTGGCCCTAATAAAGAAAAAGAAGGATCTTCTCCAAAGGTTAAACCATTGGGCAAGCCTTTGTATACACCTGTTGCAGGTAAAGTAGCAAGCTGGGGCAGGCGTGGGTCGTCATGCACTAACAAATAATCAACCAATTTTGCTGAAATATTTCTATTGCCGCTCTGAAATCTTGGATTTTCATAACCAGCATCCATGAAACGGGCATATGAAGCACTTTCATCAGTTGAACTAATTAGATCATAAGTAAGAACATGGCTTAACCAAGTCTCAGCTAACGCTTTATCCACATAGCTTACACGCAATGCCATGCGTAGCCTTTGCGAGTTAGCGAATTTTTTCCACAGTTGTAAATCCTGGTTATAAACGAAATCAGCATTACCAAGCAGGACGGTTGACTCGTCGCCAATTGTTTCAATGGCTTCAGTCAAATTTTTATAGCAATCTTCATAAATTGCTTTTTGACTGTCGTATTTAGGCATTTCATTAATTCCGTCTTTGCCTTCATAACCTGCTTCGAAATATGGAACGTCACCATAGGTATCAGTCAATCGTACGAAAATATATGAACGTAAGATTTTCACCATCGCTTCCGCTTTTCTTCCGTTTTCAGTTTCATCAACTTCGGCTCTTTGAAGTGCATCCAACAAATTTTTATTTGTTAGATAGGTTCCATCCCACGGCGTTGAACCTCTCCAATGATCATATTGACCAGGTGCAAAATTTGCATAGGCTACTAAATGTGCCCAATCGTTAACAGAAAACTCACCATCGGCCAATGCTTTTATACCGGTATTAACCAGGTAATTGTAATCAACATCAGAAAGATTGTTATATCCCTCATTTATTTCTTCAAAACTGTCATTCGTACAGCTACAAACAAATAATGAAAATATAAATGATATTAAGACTATTTTTTTCATAATTATATTGTTAGCTTCTTAAAAATTAAACTTCAAATTAAACCCAAAAGTTCTGGT
Source organism: Marinilabiliaceae bacterium (assembly GCA_016342595.1). GTDB lineage: Bacteria > Bacteroidota > Bacteroidia > Bacteroidales > Marinilabiliaceae > JAEINY01. The sequence goes on along the minus strand of JAEINY010000005.1, from coordinate 22,474 downwards.
ACTTGGGGTCGTGTAGTCCATTAATCCTTGTCTACCAGCACCTATTCCTGTGCGATATACGTCAGGATCATAATGCTCTGTTTCTTTGTACAATAGCCAAGGATTTGAAGCAACTACTGTTAAACGTAAATCCTCGATAGGTAATGATTTTAAAATATTGTGACCGAAGGCATAAGTTAGACTTAATTCTCTCATCTTAACGTAGGTTGCACCTTCAACACCGTTTTCGATCAATTCATTACGGAATTGATCCCAATATTTCATAGGGTCAGCATAAAGCGCATTTTCACCGGCATTTGATGTACCACCAATTTGCTTACCATTCTCATCTCTTTGGCCATTATCAATCACACTGTTACCTACCCAAATATTAACACCACCTGTATTATCCCAATCAGATGAACCTACGCCAGCAGCTTTACGGGCATCTTCAGAAGCAATCCACGCATCGCGACCGTTTAAGGATGCAACCGAAGTACCTTGTTCATCATACTGCATGTTTACTCCACTAAAGATATGGCCACCAATACTGGCATCAATTAAACAATTAAGAGTTAAATTCTTATAGGTGAATTTATTTCTAATAGAACCCGTCCAGTCAGCTTCGATTTTACCTAAATCATCGTATTCGCCAGTTCCGAGTGGTACACCGCGTTTACTTCCAGCCTCTTTTCCTTTTACAACAACCATTCCATCGTCATTACGCAGGAATCCTTCACCTTGAATGACGCCAAATGGTTGACCTTTTTGAACAGCAATACGTATGTTATTTCCATTCATCGAACCGATTACAATCGGACTATCCAAACCGCCCAAATCAATGACTTCTGAAGTATTTTTAGCATATAAAACATCCATATGCCATTTGAAATTGGCATTTTTAATGGGGTCCAGACCTAAAGTTAACTCGACACCTTTATTCTGAACATTACCTCCATTGATTGCTTTAAATCGATAACCTGAAGAAACAGCAATAGGCTGGGTGGGTAAAATTTGATTATAAGTATTGGATTTATAAACGGTTACATCTAAAGAAACTCTATTTTGCAAGGCTGCTAAATCCACACCGAATTCCCAGGCTTTAGTGCGCTCTGGTTCCAGGTCATAAAATGGTAAAATTTCAGGATTATATGCATAATTCTCTCCTTTGGCTCCATTTGCAAAACCATAGCTTCTTAAAATCGAAGCACCAGTGGCGTTACCTACCTCTGCATATGATGCTCTCACTTTCGCGTAACCTAAAAGGTTTTTATCGATAGATAATACTTCTGACAAAATAAAACTACCTGTTACCGAAGGATAAAAGAAGCTGTTGTTATCAGGACTCAAGTTACTACTCCAGTCGTTACGCCCCGTAACATCTAAGTACAACATGTGGTTATAACCTAATTGAGCATTACCATACAAGGAGTTAACAACATTCCGATTTTCATCGTATTCGTAATTTTTTACAGCTGTGTTGTTTGGCGTCAATAAACCTTCAAATACAAATCCGTCACCACGAAAATTAGTAAACTTATTTTTTACACCGACTTGGCTTCCACCAAATGTACCATTTACATTCCACTTACCACCGGCAAAATCCTTATTTGCCATTAACAAGAAATCAGAGTTGTAGTTTAATAGATTGAAATCATCTTTAGTGTATCTACCTTGTGGTATGGCGCGGGTTTCAGGCGCATGAATTTTTTGCTTACTATAATAGGTCTGGTCGAAGCTAAATCTTACCAAAGCAGATAACCAGTTAGTAAATTTATAATCTACTTTAAAATTACCTAGCACACGATCTCTTTGATCGTCATTGCTATTTTCATACAAATTCCAAAAATACTGCGCAATGTTTGGTGTATCCGTCCATAAGATGGGTTTGCCATCATTCCAGGCAGCTCTATCATACGTTTCACCAGACACTCCGTATTTATAATCGCTGTATTGAGATATTTTCAAACTACGAGGGTGAGTCGCCATGTTCATGGCACTGGTCCAGTTATTTTCGGGTCGGTTATGTGCTTTTGACTTAGAGTAAGATAATTTAGCATCAACTGACAACCTATCCGTAATATTTTGTGTGGTACGCATAGTCACACCCATTTTTTCAGTGGTAGCGGTTGGCACAAACTCATCGCCTTTATTATATAACAATGACATGTAATAGGTCGCTTCTTCTGAAGCATGAGAAATAGAGGCTGTCGTATTCCAGTTAACACCCGTTTCATATAAATCTCTGATATTATCAGGTTGCGGATCGTAGGTATCTAAGGGTTCATCTCGTAACCAGTCGATGCGCACTTGCTGTCCTTCCATTTTGGGTCCCCAGGACTCATCTTTGTTGGCACCAATCAACGGAATACCATCTTCGCCTATCCCCTGCCAATGACCGACTTCACTTTTACCCTGGCCATACACATTTTGCAGATTAGGCATTGTATATACTTCTGTAAAAGAAACACCTGTATTCACGGTTACACCCAGTCCTGTTTTGTTTAGGCTTTTTTTGGTGGTAATCACGATTACACCATTAGCAGCATTTGCACCATATAAGGCAGCGGCGTTGGGTCCTTTTAGAACACTCACACTTTCAATGTCATCTACGTTAACATCGGAGATACCCTGACCACGATCTATTTCGCCCTCATCATCCCCATAAAAAGAGTTATTTAAAATGACACCATCAACTACAATCAGCGCTTGGTTGTTACCATTAATGGAAGTATTACCCCGCAATACAATTGATGAAGAGGCATCTGAAAACCCTCCGGATTTGGCAATGTTTAATCCAGATACTTTCCCTTGCAGGCCACTAATCACATTGGTTTCACCATTCTGGGTCAATTCTTCGGAACTAACACTGGCCATGGTGTAACCCAAGGCTTTTTTTTCCTTTTTAATACCAAGAGCAGTTACAACCACTTCATCAAGCCCTTTCATTTCTTCAACAAGTGTAATGTTTAGTTGAGAGCGACCTGCCACATTTATTTCCTGATCACCAAATCCGATGAAAGAAAAAACCAAAATATCATCCTGACTATCCACCTTAATAATATACGATCCATCTATGCCGGTAATAACCCCATGTTGCGGATTATTTTTTTCATAGACATTAACGCCAGGCAGAGGCTCCCCCTGACTATCAACAACCAGACCTTTTACAACCATTTCATCCTGCTGTTGCCCTTCGTCCTTAACTTTATTAATAATAGCTACATACTTATCCATAATCCGATAGGTCATTTTTATATCACCCAAAAGATCATCTAGAATATCAGTAAGAGATGAATTTTTATAATCGACCGTCACCCGCTTTTCAATTACTGCATTTTCATCCTGGTAGAAAAACGAAACATCCGATTCTTTTTCAATTCGGGTTAATACTTCTTTTACATTAGCATCCCGCATCGAAATATTATACTTCATATTTTGAGAAAAAGTGCGTGCCGAAACATTCACCAGACAAACGACCAACAGTAGAAAAGAAATCTTCATAACTTTTAACGTTTTTGCATCACTCCATTCTGGAGGGTACATGTACCATTTTTTTTTCATAAATTTGTATTTGAGTTTATACTATGCCATTTATTTGGCATTTTATTTCTGGTCAAAGGTGTTGCCTCATCTTTGACCATTTTTTCATTTACTTCTTTTATGGTTCTATATTCTATAACATCAACTCATATTGCGCCAACTCATTTTTAATAAACATAAATCTTCCCTTTTTCTTCAAAGGATGTCTGTATTTCATAATTGAGACCGAATGTGACCTTAAACACTCTAAATAAATGATCAACCGGTACATTCCTCATAGCCCTGCCATTAATCCTTAGATTTTTCGAACGCTCACTCCCAAACTCAATATCGACATTGTAAAAACGCTCCAACTTAGGTGCGATCTCTTCCAATCGGACATTACTAAAGGTGACATACCCATCCTTCCAGGAGGCATAATATTCGGTATCTACCTCTTGTAATTCAACTTTTTTATCAATGGAAGAATAGATAGCCTGGTGACCTGGTTTTAGATCTGCCAGTTTAATACCTGCCTGATTATCCAACTCCACTTTTCCCTCCACAAGGGTAGTCGCCACATTTTCACCATCATAGGCTTCCACATTAAAAGAGGTACCTAATACTTTAACCGTAACCTCTCTTGTTAAAACTTGAAATGGCTTTACTGAATCTTTCGTGACATCAAAAAAAGCTTCTCCCAGTAACTTCACATCCCGTACATTTCCAATACCAAACTGTGTGGAATACTCTAATTTAGACTCACTGTTTAGCCATACTACTGTCCCGTCTGGCAACGTGGCTTTTGACGATTGTCCCGGTAAAGTTTCAATAGTAGTATAGGACATTTCCCCTTGCAATTGACTCTTAAATCTATCTTCTTTTGTAAAGAGAAGCCAACCAACAATCAGTGTAAAGGCCATCACAGCTGCGTATCTGGAAGCCACAGCAAAGAATCGCATAAAACGTTTGGGAGCCACATCTAGCTGCCTCCTAATAACTTGATATGATTGCGCTATAGCTTTATCTGAAATTTCTGAAGACTGACCGCTGATGGCATAATTACGCTTCAACCGATGGTAGTCTTCCACCCGGGCTGCATCGCTCTTTATCCAACGAAGGGTCTCTAACCTTTCTCCATCATTCCCTTCGCCAATAATGTATTTCCAAATTCTATCTTCTTTCATAATCACTCATTAAATGGAAAACTTATTAATAAGAGTATGAAAAGGCATTTACCCCTAGGTGTTTTTTATACTTTTTTTTAAAATATTAACAATCACGAAGAGTAAAGAAGATAAACACCTGATTTAATGCAAGAACATTAATGACAAAAAAGAATACAACAGGTCTGTTTTCTGAATAATGGTAGTCAAATATTAAGGAACAGGAGCAATTGTGGCAGATATGTTTCTAGTGACTTTCTAAACACTTTTAAGGCCTTGGTAATATTGCCCTCCACTGCTTTTTCAGTAATATTCAACACTTCTGCAATCTCCCTGTTTTTAAACCCATCAAATCGGCTCATTTCGAAAACACGGCGACATTGAGGCGATAATTCCTCTAATGTTTGCTGAATAATCTTATAAATCTCGTTGAAGGTGTGCTCAGACGTATCCATATCAAATAACCCTGTCATGTCTAATTGCACCTGTTCTTCTAACAAAGAAGAAGAAAACTCTCGCTCGGCTTTTTGTTGTTTCAGATGATGAAAGCAGTTATTCTTCAAAACGGTATAAAGCCAGGATAATAAACCCGGTTCATTTTGACTCTTTAGCTCTGCTCTTTTTCGCCAAAGGGACATAAAAGTGTCTTGTACCAGGTTTTCGGCAGCGCTGCTATCTTTGACATACTGGGCAGCAAAGAAGTGTAAATGTCGAAAATACTTTTTGAATAAGATATTAAAGTAACGTTCGTCACCTTGTTTTAGCCCTTCCACTATTTTTTCTACATTATCTGACATCTGGTCTTTTCAATTACTCAGTTCAAAAGTATAAAATTTCAGTACATTGACAATTTGGATTCGTCTTCAAAGGTATCTTTCACATGGGCTTCAAACCATCCTGCAAAGGCACCTTCTGCTGGATTATTTATACATCCTGGGCGCCTTACCCAACCTCATTGGGGAACCTACCCCATTACTTTGGGCAGCTTGACCACTAACCTTGGGCGCATTGCCCAGGTAATTGGGGCAATGCGCCCAGACCTACTACTAATAGTTTTAATACCACTTTAATCATGAATATGGACTTACTAATTTTAGCATAATTCCGATGTAATGATGAAGGCATTATCATATGAAATGCGGATGATCTTTATAAAATCATAGTTGATTAGATGCTAAAAGACAATAATAAATAAAACCCAAACCTGATAGCGTGCATGGCACCTGACAGCGTTAACTGCTCAAATAAAAGTGTTGCTTGAATAAGTCACGAAAAACTTAAAGATCAAGAAATGGGAAAGGTGACTATTGCGTTTTTTACGGGAAACCTTAAGTATACTATTCCTACTCCATCAACTCCTCAAACAACATCCCCCCTTTGTACATCTCCTTCAGGATGGGCTTAATAGTTTTACCCAAATCCGTTAAGCGGTATTCCACACGAGGCGGTACTTGGGGAAAAACCGTCCTGCTAATCAACAGGTCCGCTTCCAGCTCTTTGAGTTGTTTGCTCAACATCCGTTCACTGATATCAGGCAGCAATTTCACCAAGTCACGATACCGTTTCTCGCCCTGAAAGAGGTGTAAAATGATGGTGGCTTTTCGTTTTCCCTTCACCACATTGATGAAGGTATCGATGGGACAGTAACTTTTTTTCAAAATAGTAGTGTTTTTTAAAGCCTGGGAATGACCAATTCCGCACAAAATGTAAGTAGGGGCAATCCATGTAAGTTATTGTGCGACTGACATATTTTCCAGAACTTTGCAACAAAAGTAACAATCATTAGCACATATTATGCAAGCACCAGGCACTTTTAAAGCGTATCGCGTTCAGGAAAAAGAGGGTAATTACACTGCTTCCATCGAGCAAATGCCCCTGAAGGACTTACAGTCATCAGAAGTATTAATCCGGGTTGAATACAGCTCATTGAATTATAAGGATGCATTATCCAGCATTGGTAACAAAGGGGTCACCCGTAACTACCCGCATACCCCGGGTATTGATGCAGCGGGAATTGTGGAAGCCAGCGAAAGCCAGTTATTCAAAGCCGGTGACCGAGTCATCGTCACCTCTTATGATTTGGGGATGAATCATCCGGGTGGCTTTGCGGAGTACATCACTGTGCCCGATAGTTGGGTGGTGCCTATGCCGGCAGATTTCTCAAGTAAAGAAGCTATGATATACGGAACAGCCGGCTTTACGGCCGCTTTATCTGTTTACCGTCTCCTTCACAACGGTCAAAAACCGGAGATGGGGCCAGTCGTGGTAACAGGTGCCTTAGGTGGTGTGGGTAGCATTGCATCGCAGATACTCAACAAATTGGGCTTTGAAGTGATCGCTGCCAATTATGAGCTGGCACCGAAAGAGGACATCGAAAAGATTGGTGCTACCCGTCAAATAGACCGCACCGGTTCAGATGACACCTCCGGTCGTCCGATGCTAAAAACACAATGGGCAGGTGCCATTGACGTGGTGGGTGGCAACACCTTAGTGACCATGTTGAAAGGATGTCAGCCATTGGGTAATGTGACCACTTGCGGTAACATTGGATCGGGTGATTTGAACATGACGGTGTATCCGTTTATATTACGTGGGGTGAGCTTATTGGGAATTGACTCTCAGAACTGTCCCATGACTATCCGTCAGGAGATTTGGAACCTGCTGGCTAAAGATTGGAAACTTGACATGGATGCTTCATTGATACAAGAAGCGACGCTGGAAACCCTTCAATCGCACATTGATGTGATGCTGGATAAGAAAAGTCGCGGGCGGGTAATTATCAACCTAAGATAACTTCGCTCTTTATCACATATAGACCGGATCTCATTAAAGGAATCCGGTCTTTTCATACTTCTAATTCTCAGGAATCTTCAACTAAATCTTAGTACATCAGAAAAAGATACAACTTGCTATTTATCAAAAATTGATAGATTTGTGAATATACGAAATGATGTTACCCAAATCTACGATTGAAAGTGAAACCAAATAAAACATTAAAACCACTCTTTACCGCCCTGGGCATCGGCTTCTTTGTAGCCTATGTATTAATTGTTTTTCAACCATTCGGCACCGATGGTTTCCAGCATCCGCATAAAAATCTGTTCGTAGCAGTATTTGTCACCCTTTATAAAATATATAAGGATTCAAGTGCCATAAAGGGAAAGCTTATTGGGCAACCAGCTTCCATTTAGGAATGAAAAACTCATCATCCTAAACAAAACAAGAGGCTGTCTCAAAAGGTGATAAACTGCCACAAAAGTCACAAAACCACGAAGACTTCACGAAGAGTTAACTTTAAGAGGTTTAATTCCTTGTGCATTCTTTGAGTCTTAGTGGCTTGGTGGCGAATCATCTGTTTATTACCGCTTGAGACAGCCTCGTTCATTTTTTTCTTTAAACAACAAACTACCGGTGAAAAACCTCACCCATAAATTTCAATCCATGAATGACATTACCCCGCCAGTACGTCCAGTTATGAGCACCTTCGCGAATACGAAACTGATGCGCTACTCCTTTATCTCTTAAGGCCACATGCAAGGCAGCATTTCCTTTGTAAAGGAAATCATCATCCCCGCAATCAATGTAAAACTTCACCTGACTGATCTCTTTGGCCGGCATTCGTTTTATCATCTCCAACACACTGTACTCCATCCAATGCTGTGGAAGCTGATCATTTTTATCCAGATCACCATAAATAGAGGTGAACCATTGTTTTTGATCTTTCTTTAAATACTCCTCCACTTCCTCATTGGTATAAACAGCCGCACTAAAAGGGGCGCACACACCAAATACATCGGGATGACGCAAAGCATAGACCAATGCACCATTTCCACCCATGGACAGGCCGCTCACACCGCGAAACGAATGATCGGAACGAATGCGATACTGCTTTTCCACAAAAGGAATGAACTCTTCAATCATCATGTCTTCATACTGATCCGTACCGCTGTGGTTATTGACGTACCAGGTCACTTTGGCATCGGGCATAATGATGATCATAGGTGGTATGTCACCACTGGCAATGGCCTCATCAGCTACACGGTTCACCTCTCCGAATTGCACCCAGGCCGTCTCGTTATCCGTGTAACCATGCAACAGGTAAACAACCGGATAAGCCCGTTGAGACGCCTCATAACCAGGTGGCAAATAAACAGAGTAGTTCACATCGTACCCGGTTATTTTGCTGGCCATTCTCTGGCCTTCAATCACTTTACCTTGCGGTGTGGAGGCAAATAGTGTAACTGAAATACAAAACAAAACTGAGAATAGAAATGATTTTTTCATGCTTGCTGAGTTAATGGTTAGGTGATAAAGGTAAAAATACTTTTTAATACCTCTATTTAAAACGCATTCTCATAGATTTGCACCGCATCATCAAAGGTCACCTCTTTGGGGTTACCACCGGTACATACATCTTTTAATGCATTCTTTGCCATCAATTCAAAATCTTCACGTTTAGCCCCTAACTCTTTCAAACCAGATGGGATACCCACATCTTTAGACAATTGAGAAATGGCGTCCAATGCAGCTTCTGCAGCTTCATTAATTGACATTGCTGAGGTATCAACTCCTAAGGCTTTAGCGATATCTGCAAATTTTGCGGGACAGGACGACAGATTAAAACGCTCCACATGTGGCAATAAAACAGCATTGGCGACACCATGGGGTGTATTATACTGACCTCCCAACTGATGAGCAGCTGAATGCACATAACCTAATCCGCAATTCGAGAAAGCCTGTCCGGCAATAAACTGAGCCCATGCCATTTTGCTCCGGGCTTCAAGATTACTACCATCCTTAACAGCATCGCGCAAGCTATCACCAATTAACTGAATAGCATATAAAGCCAGATTATCAGACCATGGGAAAGCACCAACGCTCACATAAGCCTCTATGGCATGTGTCAAAGCATCCATACCGGTAGCTGCCGTTAATGGTGCGGGCTTATTAAGCATCAACTCGGGATCATTAACCGCAATGGACACCAGGCAGTTTTTGTCTACCATGACCATTTTTACTTTGCGCTCCTCATCGGTAATCACATAATTAATGGTCACTTCACTGGCTGTACCGGCCGTTGTATTTATTGCAGCTATCGGGGCCGATTTCTTTTTTGATACATTAATGCCTTCATAGGCTTTTATATCTCCCCCATTAGTTGCCAATATACCAATGGCTTTACCACAATCCTGAGGTGATCCCCCACCAATGGTTAAAATAAAGTCGCAGCCCTTATCTTCAAAAACAGCCAAGCCGTCATGAACATTTTTACAGGTCGGATTCGGCTGAACATCATCAAACACAATGAAATCAATTCCTTTTTCCGTTAGTTGATTAGTGACTGTTGCAACCACGCCCAACTCGTTCAATATTTTATCGGATACAACCAATATTCGTTTGTATCCCATCTCTTTGATTTCCTCTGTCAAGTCAACTGTAACACCTGGCCCCACTAAACTTAAGGGAGGCAGGTAAATTCGTCTTTTCTCAAGCATATTATCCTAATTTATGAAGTTTGGTTAAATAAATTGTTCCAGATCTTTTAATTCAGCACCGGTCAAACCTATCGGTTCAAAACCAGCACTCCAGGCAGTAAGCAACAACTTAGCCCCTTTATTAGCCACATCTAAATAATCAAATGCTCTTTCGGCATCCTCACCGGAAGCTAAAGCACCATGCTTTTCCCAAAGCACCACATCTCTATTTTGTAAGCCTTTGATCGTTAAATCAGCCAGGTCTTCCGTTCCAGGCAAAGCATAAGGTGCACAATTCACGCCACGCGGCACAAACACACGTATCTCCGGACACATTTTCCACAGCCCATGATTAAGTTTCTCCTCTTCCTGAAAGAATGGATGGTGACTCATCACAATCAATTCAATCGGATGGGTATGAACGATGGTCTTATGTGATGGGTTATTTTCAGCATTGAAAAGATGTATTTTCACATGCGAAATCAACTCTGAAGTGGGCCTGAAATTTTCTTTCGCACCACCCCATACAATAGAGTATCCATTGGCCTGTTCATTGATTACAATGATACATGCTGCCTCTTCTACCCGGTTAATCAAATGTCTTAAATGACACCCCGTCCCCGACACAAAAATAATAAGTCCGGCTGCTTCCTTAGGAAAATTAAAGTCAACAACACGCTCCGGGTTTTCCAGCTTTTCTCCTTCAAATAAATCGGTCAGATTGATAGAAATATTTCCCGCATTCCGCTCTGCCCATTCTCTCTCCCACAAGTACCCGGCAACTTCTGATACTTTATTAATTTGCTGCTGCACCTTTTCAGGTAAATTCGTTATGCTATTCATAGTTTAATCTATTATTACAATTTCTATTATATTAAATTTTTAGCCTTCGCATCAAAAATCATGGTGCGATAGCCATATCTGGCAATCACCACAAAGCAGACCAGAGGCAGGATAAAAGAGGCGTTTACAGCCGGTAAAAAACCCACTGTTTCCAAATCGATGATGGCTCCTTGTAATGGTGGCATTAACGCCCCTCCCACAATGGCCATTACTAAACCGGCAGCTCCCAGTGTTGTATCTTCGCCGATGTCGCCCAGTGCAATTCCATAAATCGTTGGGAACATCAATGACATAAAAGCCGAAGTAGCCACCAAACAATACAAACCGGCCATTCCTTCAATAAAAATAGCCCCGGTAACTGTTACGATACCACCCATGGCAAATACCATTAACAGGCGTCGTGAATTCACATACTTCATCAACAAGGTACTGATAAAACGACTCCCCAGGAATATGCCCATCGCCACAATATTATACATCTGTGCAGTTGCTTTATCAATCCCCAAATGACCGGCATATTGAATAATGAATGTCCAGCACATGATTTGCGCCGCCACATAAAACACTTGAGCGATAACACCTTCACGATACACTTTGTTATTGAACAGGCGACGAAAAGACTGAAGTGGATGTATGTTATTTGAATGACCGCTGGCCGGCATTTTGGTCATTAGAATAACCACAAACATCACCAGAACCACCAGACCTAATATAACATACGGATTACGAATCACCATCAAATCATGCGCCCGATCCATAGCCTTTGTAGCAACATCCAGCGTTGAAAAATCAACCAGGTTACCGGCAGCATCGGTATGTTTATCCGAATCAAGGGCTGCCAAAACCACACGTGATGCCACAAACATCCCTAACAGTGAGCCAAGCGGATTAAAAGCCTGCGCCAGATTCAAACGACGGGTAGCGGTTTGAACCGATCCCAGCGATAATATAAATGGATTGGCTGTTGTTTCTAAAAAGGCCAGGCCAAAGGTTAAAATGTAGAGCGAAACTAAGAAGAAACCAAAAGCCTCATACTGTGCTGCCGGCCAAAATAATAATGCGCCGGTGGCATACAAAGCCAATCCCAATAAGATACCTTTCTTATAGCTGAACTTTTGCACAAACAAGGCAGCAGGAATGGCCATGGTAGCATAGCCACCATAAAAAGCGAACTGTACCAGTGCTGCTTTAGCCGTTGATATTTCCATTATCGTTTTAAAAGCAGCCACCATGGGATTAGTAATATCATTGGCAAAGCCCCATAAGGCAAACAAACTGGTAATAATAATAAATGGTATTAAATGCTTCTTTTCTACCACCTTGGGTGTTGATTGATTCATGAATATAGATTTTGTTACTGATTTCGGAAAATTAAGGGAAACTTTTCATTTAACACACTGCGTCTTAAAACTTAATTATCTCCTATCATTGTTATCCTAAATAAAACTGCAATGATAACATTAATAATGTAGGCCAATAACGATTACACGTTTATGCTTTGTTGTTTTTTATAGGCCAAATATTTATTATATAAGTCATCCCACATCCCCTTCTCCTCACTATTGACCTGAATAACATGCGGATTATAGCAAATATTTTCCCGTGCCTCATCCACCGAAGAAAAGACTTTAGATCCTGCAAAAACGAATAAAGCACCGCCTAATACTGTGGTTTCTTTTTGATCAATTAACTGAATGGGTACCTGACACACATTGGCTCTCAACTGATTCCACAGATTATTTTTAGAGCCACCACCAACACATATAATACGCTCAGCTTTAAAACCACCGGCTTCTTCCAGCGCTTCGAGCCCTTCACGCAGGCGAAATGCCAGGCTCTCTAATAGGGCCCTGTATATTTCATGACGTTTGGTGTTAATGGTTAAGCCATTAATGGTACCACCAGCCCCGCCTGTTCCATCGTCGTAAAAGGACGGATCAATTTGAAGTCCATGACTACCAGGCAGCACCTGCGTAGCCTCTTCAATCATTGTTCGATAAAGATCGTTGCCCGATAATTCAGGATAAAAATTCTTTGAAAACCACTCCAACACACCGGATCCCAGCCAGTTTTGTCCAATATTAAAAACACCATTTATGGCATCCCCCTCTGTTGTCAGATTTTTTTCAAGCTCCTTCTTGGATGCTCTGAAGTCAGTACTTCTGGACATCAGAATCTCCCAGGTACCGGAACTTAATACCGGCTGATTCAGTTTGGCCCCTGATCCGAATATCGCAAATTGCGTGTCGTGGCCTGCAAAAAAGACCGGCATGCCAAGTGGCAATCCCGTTTCTTCACTCCCCTGAAGATTAATAACTCCGGCCTTATCACCCGGTTCTGCAATTTCACCAAACAAGCTGGGATCAACACCAATAGTATCAAGAATCTGTTGTGAAAATCGGCGATTTTTCAGATCCGTCATCATTGAAGTACCCATCATAGTGGCATCATTTTGCATGGCACCCGTCAGCTTGTTAATGAGCAATGATGGAATGAATAAGAAACGATGGGCTTTTTCCAGCAGATCAGGCTTATTCTCTTTAAACCAGATTAATTTATTGATGGTATTAAAAGCATAAGGAAAAACTCCGCTGAGTTCATACAACTTATCCAAAGGCATATAACGATCAATACTCTCCATGATTGGCTGCGTCCGCCCACATTGCCAGGAGATAACCGGATACAGTAATTCTCCAACTGCTCCCACTAACGCACCATCCACACCAAAAGTGGTAAAAGTGATCCCTGCAATGCGCTCTGCATCGATGGTTTTTGTCACCTCCAAAGAGCAGTCACAAAGTTTACCCCACAATTTGTCAAGATCCCAAATACGTCCGCCTTCAAAACAGGGATCATCATCTGTTTCATTGGACATTGCCTTTGAAGCGAGAATACTTCCCTTAGTATCCATCGCGATCACACGTACATTGGTTGCGCCACAATCAAAAACAATAGCTATATCTTTTTGCATCATTTGTTTATGCTTTAAATAAAGATAAAAAAATAACGGGCAAGAGGAAAGCTACTCCCCTCCTGCCCTCAACACTTAACAAATGAAAAACTAGATTCCGTATAATGAACCATAAGTTGCACAAGCTCTGTAATCGGCACCTTCTTTGTCTTCACCAAAAGAGGCCCATGCACTTGGTCTGAAAATATCATCTTTTGATACATTATGCATATTAACCGGGATGCGTAAAATTGAAGCTAAAGTAATCAGGTCAGCACCAATATGACCATAGCTTATAGCTCCGTGGTTAGCGCCCCAGTTGGCCATCACCGAATACACATCTTTAAACGCCCCTTCGCCGCTTGTACGTGGTACAAACCAGGTAGTAGGCCAGGTTGGATTAGTACGCTCCGTCAATACATCATGAATCTCATCAGGCAACTCAACCGTCCAGCCTTCAGCGATCTGTAATACCGGCCCAACCCCTTTCACCAGGTTAACCCGGCTCATGGTCACCGGCATTTCACCTTCGGTATTAAATAATGAAGAGAAACCACCCCCCCTGAAATACTCACGATCGGCTTGTGGCCAGGTTGTGTTATCTAAACATTTTTGGGCTTCCTCTTCTGTTATTTCCCAAAAGGGTTTCATGGCCGGCTCCCCTTTTTCATTGCGTTGCTGAGCTGTGGCATCCAGGGTTGTTGAACCCGAGTTGATCAGATGAATAACACCATTCTCAGCCTTTCCACTCAATGTTTTTCCAGTAACGCGTTCTACCGAATCCGGACTCCAGAAAGTTCTTACATCTGAAAAGATTTGCGCTGTATTGCTTAGCAGGTGACCAAACAACATAGCCACACCGTTTAAACTATCATTCTCTGTGGCTAATATAAACGACTGACGAATACCATTCCAGTCAAATGATGAGTTCAGGATGGCTTCTGTAAAATCACCATTAGGTTTATAATCGGTCCACTGTCGTTGCCCCTGGAATCCACCCAAAATAGCATTTCTTCCCAGTCCTTCTTCGCGGTAGCCCATCTCAATGAGTTGCGGATTACCAACCATCATATCACGGCAAATCAGTGTCATTTTAACCACTGTTTCCCATTCCATATCTATACGGGCCTGATCCACCTTTTTCTCCGGTTTATTCCGATCTTCTCCCTCTTTACAGTTGGCTTTGGTCCATGCCAGCGCCTTTTCATACTCGGCTTTATCGTAGATTCCCTCGTCCATCCGGCGAAGTATTTCCGTTGAATCCACAAACTCAGCCCGGATGCCCAGGTAATCCTGGAAGAAATTAGAATCAACCATGGAACCGGCAATACCCATTGAGCTATAACCAATAGACAGATACGATTTCCCTTTCATCTGAACGGCCGCCAAAGCAGCTTTGGCAAAGCGTAAAATCTTTGCCTGCACATCAGCCGGAATAGTTGTATCACCAGCATCCTGTACATCGCGTCCATAGATACCAAAAGTAGGTAATCCCTTCTGCGTATATCCTGCCAAGGCAGCAGCTAAATAAACGGCACCCGGGCGTTCGGTTCCGTTAAAACCCCAAACCGCTTTTGGCATAAGCGGATCTGTATCCATCACTTCGGTACCATAACACCAACAAGGTGTCACTGTTAGCGAAACACCAACGCCCTCTTTTCTAAATTTATCCGCACACATAGCTGCTTCAGCTACTCCACCAATGCAAGTATCTGCAATGACACACTCCACTTTTTCGCCACTTGGAAAACGCAGGTTCGCTTCAATAAAACCAGCAGCTGCTTTAGCCATGTCCATTACCTGATCTTCGAGAGACTCTCTCACTCCATTTTCACGCCCATCAATAACGGGTCGTATTCCTATTTTTGGTAGATCACCTATTAATCTGTTTACCATATCTGTATTTTTTAAACTATTTAAACAATACCTCATGCTTATCACACGACACAAAGTTGTGATAAAGAAGGCTTGCATAAAATGTCTGTTTTTTTCATATTTGTATCTGTTTAAAACATATTTGATTTGAATAACAATCAACAGATACCCGATAAAGGAGATCCTTCTGATATTCTCCAACTTTTCCCCAAGTATAATCTTCAACTTCTTTGCTGTCGATACTGGTGGTTAAAGAAATGGGAATTCCAGGAGTTGGCCTTCCCCTACTGGCGCATCTATTACAATGCCCGGGAGGGGGCTTATGTTGAATCGGAAGGGATAACACACCATCTTAAACCGGAAAAAATATATCTGATTGCCCCCAATACCTCCTACTCTACACACTTGTTTGATAATGCCTTACCAAAAAAAGGGTATGCACTGGAAGGGGGCCGTATTAGCACTCCAACCAATTATGACAGAAGCGATCAAAAAACGATTGAGCACCTGTTTATCCATTTCAACATCGGCATTCCCTATGATAATGTTTCACCGGGTATCTTTTCCTTTGAATTAACCGAACATCTGAAGGATAAAATCAATATCATCATAAACCACCTGAGTATGGACAGTACTCAGTTTAGCTTTTATTCCTTTTTAGCGATCCAATCGTTAATAAGCGATCTTCTGTCGGATATTGACGAAAATTGCTGGGAGCTATTGGCCAAAGACTATCGTATTTTAAATACGCTCAGCCACATAGAAAATAATAGCGATAAAGATTTGTCCAATGAAGCATTGGCCAATATATGCAAGTTGGCAACCAATGCTTTCACCAGGCTTTTTAAAAATGAAGTGGGTATTTCACCTCAACGATTTGTCAAGCGCAAACGAATCAATAGTGCCTGTGTGATGTTACACCACACCGATTACAGCATTGATAAAATAGCCTCTAAAACAGGCTTTGTTAACCGCTATCATTTCACCCGGATATTTACACAGATAACAGGACTGTCTCCTGCAAAATATCGCAAGGAGTTTCGAATTAGATAATAAATATCAGGGGGAATTAAACAAGAAATCATTTTGCAAATTCTTAAAAGCTAAACTTCCCGTTAGTATTCATTGTTTTAAGTGATTTCTCTAGTTTAAATTGTGTGTCGTGGATGGATTTCATCCCCACATCTGCTTTTATATTTTTAAATTCAGCCTTTACTCCAGCTCCTGTTTCTGTTTGCAAAAACAACGGATTCATACTTAAAAAAGGATCTATAAAAGATCGTTCTTTATTTAATGGGGCTGTGAGATACTGACCGTAAA
Organism: Marinilabiliaceae bacterium; assembly: GCA_016342595.1. GTDB lineage: Bacteria > Bacteroidota > Bacteroidia > Bacteroidales > Marinilabiliaceae > JAEINY01. The sequence continues at coordinate 5,345 of JAEINY010000005.1, read as the reverse complement.
TATAAATAGAAACACCTTTTGCTATTTCATATTCTAAATTGGAATTAAAACTATAATGTAAACTTAAACTATTGCAACTTGATATCGTGCTTTGCTTTGCCAATCCAAATCCCAAAGCAAATGAAAATTTATTCTTTCTATTTACATCAATCCTATTTTCATAATGTGCATATTCTCCTAATCCTAAATAGCTATCTTCTTTTTTAATTTGAACAAAGGAAATGCTTCTAAATTTCGAAAACCGTGCAAGAAGATAGTCTTTTTGGTCATATTTATAATATGCTTGAATCGGAGGTTTAATAAAGTTAAACTTGTTGTCATTTATACATTCTAAATCAAGTTGATCATCATGCAATGTATTGTCCAGCTTTAAATTGCTTTCTTTCTTATTCAATATATTGCCATGCTCTGATTGAGCATAGATAGTGAAATGGAAACACATATTAGCAATAAGAACAATAGTCGTAAGCAAAACTTTTTTTCCTATATTCATCATAGCAGACTACTTCAAAAATGAATCGAAACGCCAATTTATAAGCTATAGCTTTCCCTTTTACACTTCATATACTTTTTCACAATACCGATAATTTCATGATCATTGAAATCTACCTTGCCTATTAATTCTCGCAATTTTGGTCAATCCATAAAAACACAATTAAGTGTTCCAATATATTCTTTTCTGACGGGATTAAATGATCTTGAGTTCTCAAACCTTTGATTACCAAAAAAAGCTTCTTCTTGCTCTTTTAAAACTGATCGTGTTTGTAGTAGTGTATAATTCATCGAATCAGTTTCAATAACATAAGCAATCTCATTAAGGTATTTTATTCCATTAACCTCATAGTTTGGTTGGTACAACTTATATAACCTTATTTCATCAGCGAACAGAAGTTCACCAAAGCCATGTGTAGGTACTTTGCTATTATTTTTATATGTTAGTGATTTATATGTCTTGTTCTTATCCGTAAAACAAAATGAAGATATTTCAAAAGGTTCAAATTGTATCGTTGAATCCTGTATACCATTCTCTTTAAACTTTATTCCTTTACATAAGGAAGATTTACTTTTTATCTGTATCAGGCCTGAGATAGTATCGCCATTTAAAGATACCACAAAGGCATTTTTATATTTCTTCTTCTGGCATAACGCAGAGATAGAGATGGCTACTAATAAGATTACAAGTATTGTATTTCTCATTTTTTAGATATTAATTGGCATTGGTATAAAGCACTACTCCTTCTTGAAATCAACAAGGAATTACACACAACGTGTCGATAAACCAAGTATTCCATCTGTTCCCCTATGTCTATCAACTTATTGTTGCTCTAAAACTACCAAAAAATAAACAAACCAAATTACTTATTAACAAAAGTATTTTTGTAAGCGGAATTCGTTTTCGGATTTATACAAGCCGGTGATGGCTTTGAGTACACTATAAAGTATCCCAAGAAGTTAGGGATGCAATGGGTGCTGCAAAAAAGCTTCAACTTTACGACTAATCAGAGCAACTTATGACATTAGGCACCCTTGAACCATCGGATATTCATTACCTTGCATTCAAATATAAGACTACGAAAAACATTTATACTATGAAAAAAATCTATGTTTTAGCGCTTGTGTTAATGACGATTTCGGTGTTTACCAAGGCACAGTATAGCGAATATTTTACCGATGCCACTATGCGTTTAGACTATAACCATGTGGGTAATTCAGCAGAAGAGCATTTTGCTTTTGACCAAATGGTGAACGATGGCCATTGGGCCGGAAGTAAAACGGTACTCATGGACGAATTGAGATTAGGAAAGTATTTTTTCGAAGTGAAAGATGCGGCAACAGGTACCCTTCTTTATTCAAGGGCTTACTCCAGTATATATGGCGAATGGGAAACCACGCCCGAAGCCAAAGACGAATGGGGTAGTTTTCATGAATCGCTTCGTTTCCCCTGGCCGAAGAAAGAAGTCAATGTAACCATCTCAAAAAGAAATATTAAAAATGGCTTTGATCCCATCTGGACCTACCAGGTTAATCCGAAGCATCATCGCGCATTTTCAAGCGCTGTAGAAAACCACTATCCTACTTTTGATGTGGTGGTGAATGGCCAGCCTGAGAAACAAGTCGACATTGTGGTATTAGGCGAAGGATATGCCAAAGAGGACATGGACAAATTCAGAAAAGATGCCCAACGCTTTGCCGATGTGTTGTTAAACACTGAGCCCTATGCCTCGTTTAAAAATAAGTTCTCTATCCGGGCGGTGGAAACCCCCTCGCCCCATTCCGGTGTGAATCACCCCCATCAGGATATCCATACGCGTTCAGCTCTGTCGGTTACTTATGGCGCTTTTAATTCAGAACGCTATGCCTTGGGTTATGATAATAAAACCATCCGTAATGCAGCGGCTGCCGTACCCTACGAATTCACCGCCATCCTTATGAATGACTCCATTTATGGTGGAGGCGGCATCTACAATTTGTACATTACGGCGGCTGTGGATAACGCTTTTCAAGAGTACCTGTTTGTACATGAATTCGGGCATCACTTTGCCGATTTGGCCGATGAATACTATACTTCGGCCACAGCCTATGAGATGGATGCTGCACATCTTGAACCATGGGAATTGAATGTGACGGCCAATGCCGATGCTGAAACCATTAAATGGAAAGAGATCGTGACGTCTGATACACCTATTCCAACACCATGGGAAAAAGAAAAGTACGACAAACATAGCATCGCCACTCAGAAGAAACGTGTTGAAATGCGTAAAGCCAAGGTGGATGAAAAAGTGATGGAGGACTTCTTTATCAAGAAAAGAACCTGGGATGATGAGTTGTTGGCTAACATAAAATACAGTGGTAAAGTGGGAGCTTTTGAAGGCGCTCAGTATAAATCAAAAGGCTTGTACCGAAGTGCCGCTAACTGCATCATGTTTACCCGTCACGATAAATTTTGTCCGGCTTGCCAAAGGGCCATTAAACTGATTATTGATCAGCATACAAAGTAATACCCGATTTAACCATCCTTAGCATCACTGGCACAGGGTAATTGCGTTTAAATAAATAACCACGGGTAAAACCCGTGGGACAAACGATCCAGACACTGCAACCCAGAATGGGCTGAATAAACCAACCTCTAATTATGACAGAGCCTTAAAAATTGAACTCCGTTGGAGTTCCTTCGTTTCATTTTATTGCACCGTAGGTTTTCACCTACTTAAAAAAACACTGAAGAATTTAGGGTGCGAAAAATTCTTTTAAAACCTGAATTTCGTAAAATTGTCAGTCAAAGTGGCCATTATGTCATTATCGCAACATACAATCTGTCAAAATGGCTTATGTTTTTTACACTCCATTTTTAGCCGAAAACATAAATATTTGAAAATCATTCATTAATTTAATTCAGCTTAAATAGTTACAGGAAATTGGCATTCTGTTTGAAAATTTGTTGTTGAGATTATTAAAATTTGTTGAACTAAAATTTTGGAGGATTAATCATGACACTACCAAGATTAACAAACAGCAACTTCCCATCGTTCCCTTCATTATTTGACAGGTTTTTCGATGGTGAAATAATGGATTGGAACAGATCCAACTATTCAAGCACTGACACCACCCTGCCAGCAATTAATGTCAGGGAAAACGACAACGAGTTTCTTATTGATGTAGCTGCACCTGGTTTATGCAAAGATGATTTTAAAGTGAATTATGACAATGGTAATTTGACTATTTCATCGGAAAAGAAAAATGAAGTTGAAGAAAAAAAAGATGAAAGAATTACCAGACGAGAGTTTAGCTATCAATCATTTCAACGTTCATTCACCGTTTCAGAGAATGTAGTGGACGGAGAAAAGATCACCGCAAACTATGACAATGGTATCCTTCACATTATGCTTCCTAAGCGTGAAGAAGTTAAACCCAAACCTGCTAAACAAATTGAAATTAAGTAATGGAAATGGGGCAGATTTCTGCCCCTTCTTTACTTTAAACCAAAAACATCTTGTTATGATGAATATAGGATTCATTCCATTTATAATGAATAACCAGAAAGACCATTACAGACAAGCTATTTTGTTGGTGGTAGATTTCAGCCCCCCCCACTCATTATAATTTTCTTTTACTGAATTCAACCCCTATTTAACGGGTACAATTAATAGTTTTAAATATTTTTGAGCAAACTATTGGTACATTCCAGGTTATTGATTTTACATCAAACGATACGCTTAAGGTTGAACATTTTCCAGGAATGCCGGTTAACGAGACTGTCTATGTAGCTATTAACCATGGGAGTGCACAGCATCAATAAACGATTTAATATTCTGTTGGACCTTGTATTTTAAATGTTTAGCACTATGTTAGAATGTAGTAAAATTGTATTAAACGGAGTTCGCGAAGACAAGTACCTGTTTCGAAAAGAACTCATCAAATCGTTATCTTGGTTAAATCCCCAAGAACAAGTCAAACTACAAATTTGGGTACGTCAAATTTTTTTTCGTGAACATGCTGATGTGATCGAAGAAATACTTAATACTAAGTACCAATCTGCCTCATAGTAAATGCCAATGATGCATGTGCGGCACCCATGCGGCACATGCTTTTTTATGCCGCATAAATGAAACACACTTGCCTGCTTTCGTTTTTTACTTATAACAATACTTTCGATTCACGTTCACCAAACAGTACTGGCATCAACTGCCCATATAGAAATATATACCCCGTATACGAAAGTATCTGTAGCACCGTGGTGGCACTATTAACTACTCCCTAAATTGGATTAATCCAAATTTAAGCATCATTGGTCATATGAAATTAGTCACTAATCAAAAAACCACCCCTCACTATTCATAAGTAGCATAACCATTAAGTAGTAATGATCAATAAGCTGTGTAACTTGAAGTAAGATATTGTAGCTGAAGCACCGCCGGCTGGTCATCAACCGACCATGATTGGCGTCGCGGATTGGAAGAGGTGGCCAGCGGTGAAGGCACAATATAGGAACTATAATTTACTTGAAGAATGAGTTATCAAAGTGATTATGAATCATGGAAAGACCAAATTGTGGCTTTTCATTCGAAAAATGTGAAACTACCTGACACCCCTATTGATGTGGTAGCGGCCGATGCCGAAACCCTTCAAAAGGAAGCGTCAAAAGATAAAGAAGCCCTTGTGGCCGCAGGACTGGACTGGAACAGGGTGGATAATCTCCTCACTAAATCGGGCGCTCTCCGTTATCTGCAAGCCATTTGGATGAGTGAATACAGAGCGCGTCAAGATTCACAAAAAGAATGGCTGGAGCAATCGCCCAAGGCCTATGAGTTGCGTGATGAACTGCTTCACCACTTCAGTTTTGCCTA
>JAEINY010000239.1 GCA_016342595.1 Marinilabiliaceae bacterium | reverse complement strand
GGAAAACCGCACGTACGGTTTGACGAGGGGATGGGGGAGTATTTGTGCTCCCACCATTCTACTCTACTGGATAAAAATGAGGTATATAGTAGCCGCACAGAGGAAAATACAAATACCAAAAACAATTTCGTATTGCAATTGAGCGGCGGCCTTTTTGGTTTACTTTTTTGGGCTGTAGAATTGGAACAAAGTGGAAATCGTGAACACCATAAATGAATATACATGGGTGAACAAATAAAGTAATCCCGGTTCACCGGGAGAGCACTTATATAAAAAGAGTTGATTAGGTGTTGTCGAAGTTCAAATTGTGAAAAAGAACATGTGAAAATAAGTACTATAATTTACTTTGCTTCCAATCAAATAAATTTTTTCTTTAAACCGCGAATTACGCGAATTAAACGAATTATTAAAATTTCTGGTAATTAACGTTTTCCGGCGGAAAACGAATTCGTGTAATTCGTTAAATTCGCGGTTCCTTTAAAGAAAACTGCGAAGCAGTTGATATAGTGTAATTAGGTGTTTCATATATCAGTAGGTTGCACCATTAATAAATACTTAAACTTGCAATTTGTAGCACTAGAACCTTTTGAGTTGGTAAGGGTAGGCTTTCTTAAAATGTGTAAATATTTAACACAACGCTCTATAGATCATCTTTTTTCACAGACCGTATTTTTTTTGTGGACATTGGTCTCGTTTTTTTGCAATTTTATCATATTTACAACAGTGGACTTTTATATTGTAATTTGAGTTTATATATTTGTGAGATTTTGAAAGTGAAATGTAGTGATTACTCAAAAATCAATAGCCAACAGCAACTTATTATTGGCAAATAATAAGATTAACATTAATAAGACCAAAAGCTATGCAGTTAGAGGGAGTTCCAAAAGCTTTTCTACGTAAGGAAGCGCGCGAATTTATTGATTTGTATGCCTCGCTGGGAGAGCGGGCAGAAGTATTGCTTCCCAATTTTATCTTCGACAACCTGAAATCATTTGTCAGGTTATGTCTGGAAGAACCCAATGATCCGGCCCGTCAGCAGGCAGATATTCAGAAGTATCTGCTGAAGTTCAGGGAGGAGATTCCGGGGTATGTGGATGTATCATTGATGCTTTATCCACATGATGATTCCAAAGCTTTTGTCTACACCTCTTTAAAACGGCAGTTCAATCAAAAGCTATCCGGCTTTATGGAGCATGATCTGTTGCCAAAGCAAGAGAAAACGTGGGTGAATAACATTCTGAAGTCACATGATTTTTCGGTTGGGACACCACCGGTGACCAATGACACCATCAGCTTTTTATCAAAAATAGTGCTAGGTGATTCATTGCAGGATTTACGCCGTTTTCGCGATGTGATTGGCGTGATTGGAGACATTGACGAGGCGCATTGGAATTATCTGATGGATACGCTGGAGCAGATGATCAACCAGAGTACACATTACACCACCAAAGCTGAAAAAGACAACTTTTTGCACCGCACCGAATGGGCCGTTAACTTTAAAGGGTTAAACGGACTGATTCGCACCGTCGTGTCTGGTAATTCAGATGTGGCAGTGGAGCTGCTGAAAGGTGAAGTATTTGGCCGTGATTGTGTACAGGTGGTGGAGAATATCAAAGGTGATGAGCTATTTGAGCGCATGCACGATGATACCTCCAGTGTGTTTGTGGTGAAGGTGAAACACATGCGTAAGAACATGTTTGCCGGTTCCAAGTGGTTCCCCATGTTATCACGCCTGGTGATTGTGGATGACTCGCCGGAATCACAAGCTTCCAATACCTGTCTGGTATTCAGTTTCCACAACGGCATCATCAATACTTTAAATAAAGTTCACACCAAGAAGTTAGGGGCACCGGCTAATACCCAGCTGAACCTGCGTTTGATCCTGGAAAATGTGAATGAGAAATACCTGCAGGAGTTTAAGGATCTGCTGGAAAATAAAATTAAAGAGTACGATGAAGAGCTGAAAGAGCTCAAACATGAGCAGTTGGGTGAGGTGGACAACATTGTGAAGAACACCAACCTGTTTAAGTTCGATGGTTTTACCCGTCAGATTTTGAAGGATCGCTATTCCATTCAGAAACTGCGTGACTTCATCGTCTTTATTCAAAATACAGCCAACGAGAAAAAACGAAAGGATCAAAATAAAGAGTTGATTACTGAGTTTGAGCAGAAGATTAAAAAGTACTTCTACTCAGGTAATCCGAATTTGCAGATTGCTACCATTCTTGAAGGAGGTGGTCGTAACCAAATTCGAACTTATGGCGAATATTTGTTACAACGGGAGTTGAAACCTTTAAGTGAGGCTATTCAATCGCGTTGCAAGAGTATTATCAACTTTATTCCGGATAACTATAAACGTACCCTTCACAATCATTTCCACAAGAATTTTGGGGTGAATCTCTTTTTGGAGAATTATCAGAAGTTTATCACCAAAGTGGATAATGAGTCGGATAACAAGGGGCGTTTCCGCAATGTACTGATTGATTTGGGTGTTTATAAAGATTACCAGAAACTAGGCGCTGACGAGCAAGAGACCATCAAAAGTTTCATCAGCGACTTGGGTAATCTGGAGAAAACATCCATTTCGGACGATGTGCAGATGATCATTCGTGATCTGTTGTTCTTCAAAGATCGCAGTCCGAAACCATATATCATTTATAATAAAGTATTGGCGTGGGAGTACACGGATCTGTTCTCCGATGAGCGTTTCAACATCAATCCGTTTGACATTGAGATTGAGAATCTGGATGATCAGCGCATTGACTACGAACGTATTTATGACAAGCTGGCCCGTATAAAGAATACCTTGCAGTTATTTGATGCCACTGGAAATTTGTGGGATCGTTTCTGTGAGAATACCACCATCATCATCAATGATCCATCTAACCCAACGGGTTATTCCGATTTTAATAAAGAGACACTGATTGAGTTCTTGAAGTTTGTGAACAACAGTAAGATCACCTTGTTGTTGGACGAAGCTTATAACGACAGTGTTAAGGTGGCCCAGGATGAGATGCCCAAATGGCGTAGCATCTCACGTTATGTATTAAATAACGAGAATGTATATGCGAAGATTCGTGTGGTATCATCCCTGTCAACGACTAAAAACCTGGCTGGTTCAGGTGACCGTTTAGGCGCTTTAGTATCGACGCCAGCCATGATTGATGTGGTGGAGTATGCCCGCAAACGCAATACGGCAGCCAAAGGAAACAGCAGCTCTCTTTACTTTCTGAATAGTGCCCTGGAAGTGGGGATTCAAGCCAAGAAGGTGAAGGATTTGATGGAATCGGAGTTGCCAAAGAGTGCCTCACGTAGTAAGATTAAGAGTCTGATTGAGCAATTCATTGAATCGCAGGTTAAGGCTGGTGTGGCCAAGTCGCGCACCCTTCAAGGTATTTCGGAATTTGAAGGCAGCCCCTTACACCTCTTTTTATTGGATGAATTGGTGGCCTTATCCAAACTGGATATTTTAGGTTTACCCGATGATTTCAAGTACAAAGAAGTCCCTTTCTTTGTCTATTATGGCAATCAGCTATTAAAAGGACTCAACCGATTCCGTATCAATAAGAATTTCCGGAAAGAGTCGGATCAGCGATTGAAGATTGCTAAAAAAGTGGCCGCGAATGTCATTGAAGAATTAGCCGTGGAAGATGTGACCATCATCGATTCAGATGGTAGTTACTTGTTCAATTTGCATTTCTCTGATTTTGGGACTTACAACGATCTGGAAGAGTTTTCCAAAATCATGGCTGCAGAAAAAGGTATTGCCGCTTTGCCGTATCGAACCGGTGTGGTGCGGTTTTCTCTGGGTGGATTCCTGGATGGCACGAAAGCGAGTTATGAAGCTTTTGAAAAAGAAGTCTACACGGCACTCACCATCTACTTATCCTACTGGAAACAGTTTAAAGGAGTACGTCAGCAGACTTCAGGAGAGGTGGAGAGCAGTACTTTATTGGCACAGTTGTTTGCCGGTGTGGGAAAAGATGCTTATTTGTCTGCCATCTTTGACGATTACAAGGTGATTCGCGATCAGCAGAAGAAAGTGAACAGCTCTTTAAAGATCAATGAAAACCGTTCGTTGTACCATGCCTCACCGCAAGTGAGTGGTGTGACCATTACATCCATTGGTGATTCGCAAAATTCGGTGATTGAATTCTCCGGTGCGGTGGGTGACTGTCGTAATGTGGAGGAGTTTGTTCGCAGCACAGCGTTTACTAAGATTTATGAGAACCTGTTGCCACAGATTCATAAGTCGATTCCGCAAATAAAGAATCTGACCTTTAATACGGTGGCTTCACGTTACAGCAAGGCGACTATTTTAAAGTACATCAATAATAAGAAAACCTTCCATCCCAACCATTTTGTGTTGGACGATCCGGAAGAGAAGAATACCATGCGTGAAATCCTCATTGAGATGGAACGTTTGTTATTCTCCGATGCCAAGATGAAGATACTGACCCTGAAAGCCAGTGGTGATTACTTCATGGATGTGGCCCGTCTGGAAGGGGTGAACATGGTATTGAAAAAACATATCCAGGAGATTCTGTTGCATTTCAACTTGCCATTTGAACAGTCAACGATTGAGCCGAGCCGCAAGGAGATTATCACCACGGCCTGTGATCTGTTTGAAGAGGTAACCGGTTTGAAAATTGCTGATTTTGATCTGGAGAAATACCTGACCCAGCTGATTGAGAAGTTACGTTTGAATGCACGTTTCGGTGATATCGCCATATCGTCACGCAGTCTTGGTTTTATCATCAACACGGTGAAAAATAAAGTGCTGAATGAACAGCTGAGCATTCCCAAAAGGGTGTTGTATCTCTATTTGCTGCAGAATGATGATTCATTCTATAACCTGGTTATTGAGAAACTGGCCTTTTTACAAGAGAAAATTGATGCCACGGGTGATGATGAGTTGAAGATCTTTACTGAGAATCTGTTGACAGACATTCTGCCGCAGGAGCTGGAAGATATCATGAATTACATCATCCGCAAAAAAGATATTAAAGTTGCTGAGGAGAAGCTGGATGAGGTGACTCAGAAAGTGGTGAACTTTGTTATTCATATTCAGAACCTGACTAAGGGGACGGATTACTACCAGCGTTATGCGCATACCCTTATTAAGGTGGTGAATGTTCACTTCAGTCGTCAGAATTCCCATGTGAACCAAATGATTCAGCATGGTATTTCGTTGTATCGTCATTTTGAGATGGAAGATACAACCCTGGATACTTTTGAAGGTGGGTCGCTGAAATGGATCAACGAATTGATGACTAAATGTGGGGTGATCTCGGTGGAACAGCCCATTCAGTTACATACCCGCATTGTGACCGATGCCAAGAAACGGGAATATCCGTTCCATAAGATCGATCGCTCTGAGGAGGTGTCCGATTATCTGATGGATATGAATGAGGGTAACTCCAAAAATGATTACATCAAAGCCTTGAGTACCAAACCAAGCTCCAAGTTTTTTGAGCGTCGTCTGGCCCGTTTTGTGGCCAATATGGATCCGGATGATTACCGTTGTAAGATCTTGCAACACGGTGCTGTGAAGGAGATGTTTGTGTTCCAGAAAGGGTACATCAAATACATGACGGATAACTTCCGTTTGATGCAATACAAAGATGTCTCACTACAGGACGCGCGTAATTTCCAGCCGGATGTGCTGTTATTCCTGGGTGCACCGGAGAAAGTGATTTCCTTCCCGCAAGTGGGTTTCTTCGATATCAAAGGGCCCAACGGTTCCATCAAAACATTGGTGACGCCATTGAAAAAAGAGGCCGATTACTTTGGCGATGTGAAGAAACCACGCCTTACGATGATCAACGAGAAGGTGAAAGAGATGGGTGGTGTTCCGAAACACGGGTCGCTGTTTGCTGTGGAACTGGAAGATGGTAGTATCTTCGTGATTGAGATTGATGGCGATAGCGGTGTGGGTAAATCAGAAATGATTGCCGCATTGATCCTGAAATGGTTGAAGCAGAACCTGCCAGGCGTGCGTTCCATCAAAATGATTGCCGGTGATATGTTCCATGTGTTCCGCGATAAAGCAGGTAACATCTATGGATTCGGTACCGAGGTGGGTGACTTCTCACGGGTGACCGATTTTGATCCGGACTACATCAAATATTACAAGTACCTGTTTGAAAGTAGTGCCGACAGTAATGTGGAAGATTTGAATTCACGTAGTACCGTGAGTGGATTGTGTGAGATTCAGATGCCATATAAAATTGACATTATCCTGACGGCTCATAATTACAGCAAGGAAGAAGGCGGTATTACCCGTGTGGATAATCCGGAGAACTTCATGATGTACATTGATTCGCACGGGGAGCGTAAGGAGAAGGCCACCAGTCAGGATGGTCCTAACTTCCAACGTACCTTCCTGCGATACACTGCCGATAAGAACCTGGTGGACGTATTGGCCAAGCATGGTAATTATCTGGATGATGTGTTGGACTGGGATTACGTGGCCAGCGAGAAGAAATTTTACCTTGCCTCATCTTACAAGATGATGGATAAGATAGATATCGAAAAAGTGGTGAACCAGATTTTTGATGGCAAGACCTTTAGTGATAACAAGGAGAAGGTGACCATTCAAAAGGTGAACTTCGATTTGGTGAAGAACCGTTTCATGGCGGTTGTATTGCCTGTGGATGATGATTCAGCCGAGACGCGTGAAGTGGTGATTTGCCGCAATGTATTTGGACAGATGTTTGATGCATTGGCCAGTACGCCTGCCGGACAGCCGTTTATAGCCCAGGAAGATCAGGTGGATACCCGTTATTACCTGACGGATGTGTTGAGTGGTGGTGCTGATCGCAAAGGGGCAGGTGCTAAAGTGCAGTGTGGTATCTTATCTACTGAGATTGGTAAGAAAGGTAAAGAGATTACCGGACCTCAGAAAGCTGCTGAAGCATTGACCAACCTGATTCAGGATTTGCGTGCCGGAAATAGTGAGTTGAACGAGCAGAAGAACACAGTGCGTAAATTGGTGCGTGAGCATTATTCGCACATCTTCCGTAACGGACGGGCGAGCAATGAAATATGGCGCTACAATTTCTACCTGTATCAATTGGATAAAATGATGAAGGCAGAATTCGTACGTATGGACGATCCATCGAAAGACGTGAATCTGGACGGCGTTAATATGTTTACTCCAAAAGATAAAAACACAGCGTTTAGTCCGTTGTTGGTGACACCGAACCTGAACATTGAGTTGAGTAGTTTTGGAGAGACATGTAATGAGCTGATGAGTTTGCCAAATTATCCGGAGTTTGCTGAAGAGTTCATGGATGGTGCCGATGTGTTATACGAAGCAGAGGGATATGCTCAGGAGACCATGATTAACAATATGATTACACAATTATTGTTGATGGGTGAGTACATCGAGTTTGAAGATCTGCTGAAAGGTCGCATCACCGAAAAAGTGAACCGCGAAACCATAGCAGCTGCCAAATATGCTGTGCTCAAAGAGCTGAATCGCAGAAAGGCTGAAGCTAAGGCTGCAGAAGCCGCTCCAAAAGCTAAACCGGCATCCGGTAAGGCCACTGGTAAATCAGGTAAAGGTTCTGGAAATAAGAATGAAAAGAACCATACCGATTAGTAATTATCAGGACCACTAAATGCGCTACGCTTTTTATTGGTCTATAATTATCTATCGGCATAATGCTTGTGTTAGTTTAAGGTATGAATAGCATTAAAGATAGGTCTAAGTTAAACGGTTTTAAGCCCACCTTAAGCATTACGAGTGAAACGAAGGGATGCTTTAGGTGGGGTAATCCCGGTTTAGTGATTCTTTTCCGAACTGGTTTCGGAATTAGAAGAACTTAATCGATGCTGCGAAGCAGCATTGGGATTCAATAACCATTTCGCACCCCATCGGCTTTGGCTGATGGGGTGTTTTTGTAGAATGAAGCGTGACATTACACAAGATCACACGTGGTTTGGAGTAGAATCACGTGTGGTATTCAACAAGATCACACGTGGTTTCGGTCGAGATCACGTGTGGTTTGGATAATTGTCACGTGTGGTTTACCTCAAGATCACCTGTGGTTTAGTAAAAAGTCACGTGTGGTTTTAGTATAAATGAAGCGTGTCTTTTAGTTAAGTCACGCTTTACTGCAATATAACTAATCCATTTGTGTTCAGCACTCAAAAGGTTTTCACCTGAAAGCGGTAAAAAATAGAAGTAATCTCCTTTTTTGTTAGTGTTTTATGGCTTGAAGACTCTGTAGAAAGAGCTTACTGATACACCTTCACCCAATCCACAATCATCTCAACAGGCAGTTCCTTCAAATTCACTTCACCTACCCACGATCCACCCAACTGTTGATCAATCAATACATAAAATGGTTGATCATAGGGCCATTGCGATGAATCCACATCAGATACGCGTGGATATCGGAAGGTTTCCTTGCCATTAAGTGTAAAGACTAGTTTATCGGGATACCATTCCAAACCAAAGGTGTTGAACTGTGTAATATCAATTTTAGCTGTTCCGTGGTGGGGTGGGTTTTCCTTTTGTTTCAGCTCAAGGGTGTAATAAGAGTGAGTAGTTTGGTAAATGATGTCATCATAGTTGAGGTGCTCCATAATATCAATTTCACCATTGCGGGGATAAGACCCATATTTCTTTTGTTCGGCCAACATCCACATGGCGGGCCAGGCACCTGGTGCACATTCCAGCTTGGCATGGATTTCTATTTTACCATATTGAAACGCAAATTTTCCTTTTGTATAAACGCCGCCGGTGATGAAAGGACGGGGATCATTCAGTGTATCCGTATTAACGATGCCTTTAAGAAT
>JAEINY010000238.1 GCA_016342595.1 Marinilabiliaceae bacterium | reverse complement strand
CTAATCAAAGTCTTCGTGAGAAATTACTGAGAATTTTATCTAAATTTGAAACTAAGGCGAATGATAAAGTCATTGATGTAATTGTTCACAGTGACGGTACCAGGTTTATTAAGGATGGAAAAATAATCACTACCAATGATTTTGCCCAACTGATACCGGATGGTACTACCCAGGTTCGCCTGTTGTCATGTAACGATGTGACAGCTGTTCAAAAACTGGCGGATGAGCTGAATATAAATATCATTGCCAACAATGGTATTACACGCGTACATGCCGATGGCGGAATAACCACGGTAGCCCGCAATGGACAAGGAAAAGCGGATTGGTATGAATTTAAGCCAAACCAGCCAACACCTGATCAACCAATTACATTTGAGGTTAAAACGCAAAATGCGGAGGACTATATTGAGCTTGGCACTACACCAAGAGTTGTAGGTGAAATAGCAAAAGGGAGAACTGGGATAAAAATCATAGATGATTTTCTGGATACTGCTCCAAAAATTGATAATCTATCAAACTCACAGTTACCTGAAGGATATGAGATTTATAAAGTTAAGCTGAGGAAATACATTAGACGACTTGATGCTTCTGATTCACGTACACCAAGATTGATGGTAAACGAAAACAGTATTATTGTAAAATATACTAAACCCATAAGAAGTAACAATCAGCAAGCATTTATAAAGAACTTAAAAGAAGTTTATGGAGATTTACCGTTAAATCATCAAAGACATCATCTAATTCCGGTAAATGTTGTTGACAATAGCCCACTCCACCAAGAAGCAATAAAAAGGATTTCATATTCCGTTGATAGAGCAGGAAATGGAAGATATTTAGCTGAAACTGCTACTGATTTTAGTAATGACGCAAGCAAGCTGTCCAGCAACTATCCTACTCATTTTGGAAGCCATCCAAAATATGACATTGAAATAAATAAAATAATTAACGAATACACTAATGCTCTTAAAAATAAATATGGTAGCTTAAATAAAACTCCAAAAGAAGTACTGGAACAAGCTATTACAACAATAGAAAGTAGAGCTGATAAATTATTACAAGGTTGGCAGTCATCAAAGTTGAATTAACAAATGGAAAAAGTTTATAAATTAAGCTGGGACTTAAGTCATTCAGGAGATCCTGAAAAAGATGCTTTTCACTTACCATTCAAAAACGAGAATGAGTTTGGTGTAGATATTATTAGTTTAAGAGAATTTGAATTACCTGAACAAATTTATTTTCAGGCAAATTTTAATCTTATTCCAAAATATGATTATCCACTGACAAGTCTAGAAGTGCCGGTTGTTAGCAAGAGAATATTGGAAATTCTCAACTCTTTGGGAGATTTTAGTTTTCGCTTAATTCCGGTTATAATGATAGATGACACTTATTTTTCAGAATTGTTCGATGCAAATAACAGGTTAAATTCTAATGTTCCAGTTAACACATCGTATAGCATAATTCAAATAATGTCGTATACAGAGGTATTTGATTATGAAAATTCAATTTTTGAAGAGGATTTTATTCTACCAGTTGGTCATATTGATAAGCTAGTTTTAAAGAAGCCCCAAAATGGTTTTCCACCAATTTTTAGAATACAAGAAAAAGCAAGTGAGATATTCATCTCCAAAGAAGCCAAAGAAGCTTTGGAACTTGCGAATATCAAAGGCTGTGTATTCGAAGAAGTTGAAGTAACGCCCTATGAGGGATAAAATAACAAACGCATTAATAAGCGAAAAGCCAGGTTTTGTAGCCTGGCTTTTTAATTAAAATCCTAAAGCATATCGTTTTGCGATGAATACGTTGTAATGAAGCAGAATTATACTTTTTTGAATATAACAAATCCGAGCATCATCAACATTGCCGGAATTGCAAAAGCAAATTGATACAAATTAAACAACACCGGGTTTTGAGTAGGATTAATTGGAGAAAAAGCTGGGAAACTGCTAATAAGATAAAGGTATCCAAATGCTAGAAAGGGGAAGGTGAATATCAAAAATGAATTTTGTGCACTTATTTCCGGAACATCCTTCTCAAGAGCAGGAATAAAACTTTTACCTGTAACAACTATAAACCAAACGATTTTGGTAACAGCTAGAGAAAAAAAGAAACATAGAAATGGCTTCAGCTCAATTTGTTTAAATTGAAGATCCATATTCCACAAAGATTTTTCATGAAATATCAAATAGAAGTTTTCAAAAAACAAAATGACCACAAATATTTGTACCAGGTATTTAGTGCTCTCAATTGCAGGAATAATACCTTTGCCCAGTAGACTCTTCATTTATAAATTCTCCAATTTAATCGCCTTAATCATTGAGTCAATGGCAAACAAGATGTGCTCCTGCTTATCCTGAGGAAATGAGAGGATATCTTTAAAGCGGCGTAGCATCTCTGGATTTTTGAATACATCGGCCGTTTCATTTTCACCCAAAAGATAACCTACAGTAGTTTCCAGCAAACCAGCCAGCTTTTTTGCTGTTTCAATGCTTGGTGTCATCTCGTCACGTTCATAACGCGATATCACACTCACCGAAGTATTGAGCTGTTTTGCCAGATCCGTTTGCGACAGCTTTTTTTCTTTACGGAGCGTTGCTAGTTTTTTTCCAAAAGTATCCATATCAGTAACCTTAAAAGGCTTGTTTTTGCCTTGTTTTCTGTATTTATACAAAAATACAAACCTTTTAAGCGAAATTAAAACATCAAAAGATTTGCGGGTTTTATTGGATAAGACTATTTTTGACCGGAAAAGGTTAAAAAAATATTTTTCATGCAAATCCCCCACATCAAAAAACAACTGCCAATCCTTCAAGTATTGGCCCATTACAACATCAAACCCGATAGGAACAACCACATCCAATGCCCCTTTCACGATGACGATAAACCCAGCTGCAAAATATACCCTGAGACCAACACTTACCACTGCTTTGGGTGTAGTGCCACAGGTGACCAGATTGAGTTTATTGAGAAGCACGGGAAATTAAACAAGCATGAGGCATTAAAGAAGGCTACTGAATTAGCCAATAACAATACAGATGTAATGGGGATTGCATCAAAAAAGGGAGTTGCAAGGGAGGCTGATTTTGCCGAGTTATTTACAAAGCAAAAAGAAAGCCTCCCACGCAGCCCTAAAGCTTTGGAATATCTCAAACAAAGAGGCTTGGAAGATCTACAAGAGGTTGGTTACAACTCAGGAAAAAACTGGAACAAACTCAAAACTTGCATCATCTTCCCTTTAAAAGACAAAGATGAAAATGTAACCAGTTTATATGGTCGAAGAATCACCGAAAGCAAGGGGCATACCCTGGAATATGGCAAACATTACTACAGCGAAAACCGCAAAGGCCTTTACCCTGGTTATCCAGATGCAAACACAGAAACCCTGATCATCACCGAGGCCATTATTGATGCAGCCACTCTGATTAAGTTAAAATTTGAAAGTGAAACGGTAAAAGTGCTGGCTGCATATGGAACCAATGGCTTAACGAAGGAACATATCAACGCAGTGAACCAATTAAAAAAGCTGCAGGAGATTATATTTTTCTTTGATGGTGATCTGGCCGGTCAGGATGGCATAACCAAAAGCATTGAGAAACTAAATGGTTTACCCTGTAAAATCACCAAAGTAGAAACTCCTGAAGGTGAAGATGTAAATAGCCTCTATATCAACTATGGAAAAGAAACTATCCTGCAACTGATTGAAGAGAGAAAGGTTTTAGAATATTCAGGCCCCAAGGGATCAAGAAATCAAGAGTTTAATACAGCACCTTTTCTTTCAACTGAAATTGTTTCAATTGAAAAAGAAGCTCCGATTTTAATAACTCAAAACACCTTAAGTCCATTAAATACAGCCACTCCTAATAAGATTATTTACGAAAGCCAAACCGCCCGTTACATCGTTAAAGGCACCCTCTGTAAACAACTGGACAAAATGCTGGTGAGTCTGGATGTACAACATTTAGAGACGGGTATCAAATACCGTTGCCGACTGGATTTATATGAAGAGAAACAAACCCGACGGGAAGCGCGTGAGGCAGCTGAGAAACTGGATTTAAGAAGTGATCAAACGGAAGCTGACCTGTCGTACCTGACTGACTTGTTGGAGGAATACAGGGAGAAAGAATATCAGGATTCAAGCAACAAGGATCAAGACCTGGAGAATCCGGTGCCACTGGCTGAGCAGGCACAGTGTAAAGCTTTCCTGAAGCAAGATAATTTGATGGAGCGGCTGAATGAACTTATTGGTAAAAGTGGTATTACCGGTGAGGAAAATAACCGGCTGTTTTTGTTCATCATCGCCACCAGTCATAAGATGCCGGATACGCTGCATGCCTTAATACAAGGCAGCTCTGGAAGTGGAAAAACACACTTATTAAGCAAAATAGCCGACCTGATGCCAGCTGAAAAGGTGGTGAAATTTACTCGTGTGACCGAAAGTAGTTTCTATAATTACGATGAGTACTTCTTTAAAGGCAAACTGATCTGTCTCGAAGATATTGACGGACTGAAGGAAGAGGCCCTTTTTGCCTGGCGCGAACTGATCAGTAACAATCAACTCAGCAGCAGTACCAGTCAGAAAGATGAGAACGGCAACATCCGTAGTGCACAGCGCATTGTACGTGGCCCCATGGCTAGTTTGTGCGCTACTACCCATGGTCATATCTATGAGGATAACATGAGCCGTATGTTCATTGTGGCGGTGGATGAAAGCCGGGAACAGACCGGGCGGATTATGGATTACCAGAAGCAAAAAGCAGCTGGATTAATCGACTCTGGCGAAGAGAAAAAAGCAACTGCTCTTTTACAGAATCTGGTGCGCTTACTAAAGCCCTTCAAGGTGATCAATCCCTATGCCTGGCAAATTCACCTGCCTGAAAAAGCCCATAAAATAAGACGCTTGAATGAACTCTACCTCTCCTTTGTCAAACAGATTACCATCATCAACCAATACCAGCGAAAGAGAGATGATCAGGGACGGATCATTACCGCTCCGGAAGATTTGGAAATGGCCAACAAAATCATGTTCGACAGTATTTTCCTGAAGGTGGACGAGCTGGACGGCTCACTCCGGCAGTTTTATGAAGAACTGAAAAGCCACATCAAAACCAAACCCAATCCCCAGCAATACGAATTTATGCAACGTGAAATACGCCACGTCCTGCATGTCAGTAAAAGTCAGTTACAGCGGTATATTAGTAGCTTAATAGAACTGGAATACATCCAGCAAATGGGCGGTTATCAAAACAGAGGGTATAAATATAAAATTCAGTGGTGGGACGACATCGCAAAATCGAAGGAGGATGTAAAGCAATATCTTCAAAATCAAATAGAAAAACTTAAGATAGATCCATCGAAAAGAAGCGAAAGTGCAGATAATTAATCCTTTGCGACTTTACGCCTCTGCGATTAATAATTAGTGACCCATTGGCGACCCATGCGTTTTGGGTCACATAACAAAAAGAAATACAATCATTTAACTATTAGCGACCCGTGACCCAGAAAAGTGTTAATAGAGAATATCAAAGCAACCAGTTTCGCCACCTCTCCCATAGCTTCACCCTATGGCTCGATACACTGGGTTATGCACCGCATACAGTCAAGCTTAACCGCTGGTGCATGGATGAGTTTTTTGCGTTTCTGGAATTACAGGATATCACCCAGCTAAAAGCCTTTGAAAATAATATGCTAAACAGCTATCTTGAACACCTTAACCATCGTCCCAACTGCATTCGAAAAGGCAGCTTAAGTGCCGCTTACATCAACAAACAGATGACGGCCCTCCGCTTGTTCAGCAAGTACCTGCAACAATCCGGAAAGGCCACTTTACCCCTGAAACCGGAACTGCTAAAGACCAATGGAACAGCCACCTTTTTAACCCGGGAAGAAATCATCCAGCTTTTTAAAACCGCTTCCGATCTCCGGAATATCTACCATCAACGGGATACAGCCATGCTCAGTGTGTTTTACGGTTGTGGCTTAAGGGCCAGCGAAGGTGCTGCCCTCAACCTGAACGACCTGCTTTTTGAAAGGGAACTCATTTATGTGCGCAAAGGCAAAAACTACCGTGAACGGTACGTTCCTATGAATCCACAGGTTAAGAGCTCTTTGCAGGAATACATCACCCATCAACGCACCCCACTCTTAAACGGTAAAAAATCAGACGCCTTGCTGATTAGCAGAAATGGCACGAGATGGTCAAAGCAAGGTATGTATAATCGATTACAACTACTGAAGTACCAAACGAACAACGAAGCTTTGAAACAGAAATCCTTCGGGCTGCATATTCTGCGTCACTCCATTGCTACCCATCTGTTGCAAGGTGGTATGAAGCTGGAATTTATTAGTCAGTTTTTAGGGCACAAGAGTTTGGAAACCACCCAGAAGTACACGCATTTAATTAAGAGTGATGGATTTTAAAACATGGCTCATTAATAAAGGGCTTTCTAAAACTACAGCACTAGATTACAATAAGTTCATTGAAAGTAAATTTTTCCTTTGGGTACAATCTTTTCTTTCAATTGAAAGAATTGAAGCCTTTGAACACGAACACTTGATGCAATACATCCGTTATCGAAAGCATCAGAACATACAACCTAAAACTATCAATAAAGAACTGAAAATCATCTCTTATTATTTACAGTTCAAAGAACTTCCGGATGTGGCTGAATCCATACGAATCAAAGGTGTGCAACGCCGCATCCCACACGATCTATTCACTGAAAAAGAACTGGACACCATCTACGAGCAGTTCCTTAAAAACCGGACGCCATGGATGCGTGAAGCCACATTGAAGCGCTACCACATCATATTGGGATTGAAAATTTACCAGGGACTTCAGGAGGTGGAAATGACAAAACTTGAAACCAGCCATTTACAACTGGATAAAGGAAGTATTTACATCCCGTCCACCAAACGGATCAACAAACGACTTTTGGATTTAAAGCCCTTTCAGGTACTGCCACTTCATGAATACATTCTAACTGAAAGAGCTGAATTATTAAAAGATATTGAAGGTAACAGGCTCTTCCCGACCAAGAAACTTAAACGCGGCATGTCTGAAATCAAAAACAGGATCCAAAGATACGAACCACGACTGACCAGTTTAACCCAAATCAGGGCCAGCGTTATCACCAACTGGCTGAATCATTACAACCTGCGGGAGGTGCAATACATGGCCGGTCATAAATATGTGAGCTCCACCGAACGATATAGAACTGATAATCTGGAGGACTTGCAGGAGGAACTGAAGAAATATCATCCGTTGAAAGGATAATTTTACAGACAGTGACTGGAAAATGTTAAATGATTAGATTTGCAAAAAAATAGTGATATGCCAAATAGTTTACCTCAAAACATTGAAAATCTCTCTTCTAAGATTGCTCAAATTATAGAAGATGCCAGAAATGCGGTTTATCGAACGGCCAATTTTGAGATGGTAAAAGCTTATTGGAATATAGGCCGGGAAATCGTTGAAGAAGAGCTAAAAGGTGAAGACAGAGCAGTATATGGCAAGGAAATAGTAAAACATTTAGCCGATAAACTCTCTTTGCAGGAAAAGAACCTCAGTGAGCGGAATTTATGGTATATGCGCCAGTTTTATAGCCAATGGCCAAATGTGAACGCACTGCGTTCAGAATTAAGCTGGACACATTACAGGTTGCTCTTAAAGGTGGAAGACGAGAACGCACGGGTGTTTTATCTGAATGAGGTAATAGAGTGTAATTGGAGTACACGAACCCTGGATCGGCAAATCGGAAATCTGTATTATCAACGCATGCTGATGAGTAGAGATAAAACCATTGTAAAACAAGAAGCAACTGAGAAACAAATAAAACAGCAACCAAAGGACATCATCAAAGACCCTTATGTACTGGATTTTCTGGAACTAAAGGACAATGCCAACTTCAGAGAAAAAGAACTGGAACAAGCCATTATTGACAAATTGCAGGAGTTTATTCTTGAACTCGGAAAAGGTTTTGCATTTGTCGGACGCCAGTATCGCTTAAGTGCAGGGCCTGATGAGCATTTTTATGCCGACCTTGTTTTTTACAACTACATATTAAAGTGTTTTCTGGTGATTGATTTAAAAAACAAACCTTTGACTCACCAGGATATCGGTCAAATGGATATGTATGTGCGTTACTTTGAAGATAAAATCCGTCAGGAAAATGATAACCCTACTATCGGATTAATTCTATGTACCGAAAAGAACAATACAGTAGTGAGATACAGCTTATTGAATGATAGCAAACAGATCTTTGCGTCGAAATATAAATTGTATTTACCATCAGAAGAAGAACTACGAAAAGAAATTGAACGGGAAAAGGAATTGGTTAAAATTGAAAAACACCTGAATGAAGGTATTGATTTATAGCCTTTTCATATTGACAGGTTTAGCGGTGTTCGTCATCGGTCAGTCGGCAACAGCTGCGCCAAGCCATTCAGCCCATTTTAATACGTGTCTGTTTTTTAGGCATTAAAAAGCGCTTCATGCCCTTCGGGTGCCCTTCTGTCATTTGTTCTCAGTAATATCATAATCCCTGGATATCTCCTAACTTTTATGGATAGTTCTAATATTTAACCGGTCAGCTGGTCACACCTCTTGCGCTCCTTCGGTCTTCCTCACAGCAGCTCCATTGTGCTTTTAGCCGCTTCGTTCGTACCTCACTTCAGCCACTAAAAACCCAAACGCTGCCAATGTTAGGCTCGCCTGCTGGTCGCTGTGGGCTGCAACCGAAGTATTTAATGGCCTCCGGCAGGTAGGCGGTTTGGTGTGTTACGCTCCGTGCCTCCGCTTCACACATAAGCCAGTCCACGCGGTTCGTACCTCACAGCTAACGGCCTGCCA
>JAEINY010000237.1 GCA_016342595.1 Marinilabiliaceae bacterium | reverse complement strand
TGGATTGACTGAAATTTTTATAATCGGCCAAATTCGATGGATATTTGAGAATATATTCCGTTTATGAATTATTCAGGTTAGGTGATCAAATCTATCTTACCAGGCAAAACAGAAAGCTTTGAAAGAAAAAGGAATACAAATATTTGGCAAACCATAGGGAAGACCCCCTAAAAATAGTCAGAAAACCTCAAGTCAGAAATACCGTAAAAAAAGGAAGCAGCAAAAAGAAATCATGTGGAAGGCAAATTTGGCCAAGGTAAACGTGGTTATGGGCTAAACAACATTCAGGCAAGATTACCTGAAACATCAGAATCATGGATAAATGCGATCTTTTTTGTAATGAACCTAACCAAGCTGCTGCAAATAGCCAGCAACTTGAAAGGTTTTTTTGTGCTATTTATTAAAATGGTACAAAATTGGATTCAAAATATGACGAGCTTCAAAACAGCTTGCGTGTATTGAACATATCCATGCAATACTTAAATTGCTCTATTTTAAGAAAATCAACAAACCCTATATAGATGCCCTTTAATACACCGGGACTTTTATTTTGACCCCCTCTCTGACGAGTCCCTCTTTTTGCTTTTTCTACTCTGATGAGCGTAAAACATTCAAGTTTTAACACTCGTATCCCTGTAATTTTGTTGTCAGTGCGTGTGCTTTAGCCTTGACAATTAACAGTTAATGTCATATCTATGTAATATTGTCATAGCAGTGGGATGAGCTTATTAATTATTGAATAATATGCAAAAAATCAAAGATATACTTGGATTTGACCTGATGAAGATCGGTGATTTCCAAATTGAGATAGCCACTTTATTTTTGATCGCTCTTACCATTGTAATTACAAAGTTGATTATCTGGTTGATCAAAAAAACCCTGCTTCGTAAAAGCTTTTTTAATAAAATGGAAGATGGCAATGCGTACGCCCTCTTTCAAATATTAAGATACCTCATCTGGATCATTGCTCTGGGTTTTTTCCTTGAAACAGTGGGTGTACAGATAACTGTATTAATCGCTGGTTCTGCCGCCTTATTAGTAGGTATCGGTTTAGGTTTGCAGCAAACCTTTCACGACCTGATAGCCGGCATCATTCTTTTATCCGAAAGAAGCATTCGACTGGGGGATATCCTTGAAGTAGATGGTGATGTCATCAAAATTAAAGAAATTGGATTAAGAGTATCCAAAGGGCTTAATCGTGATAACATTACCCTTATTATTCCGAATTCACAGATAACCAATACGAAAGTTATCAATTGGAGCCACCAATCGAGACGCACCCGTTTTAAAGTAAACGTCGGTGTTAGTTATGGCAGTGACATTGATATTGTGTTGAAAACCCTGGAAGAGAGCGTTAAAGAGCATCCTGACATTACGCACGAAAACCTGATTGAAGCACGTCTTATTGAATTTAATAATTCCTCATTGGACTTTCAAATACTGTTTTTCAGTGAAAAAATATTTGAAATTGAAACCATAAAAAGTGACATCAGACGGATCATTAGTCGTAAATTAATTGAAAACAAAATCACCATTCCCTTTCCACAATTGGATGTGCACCTTAAAACGAAGGATCATAATTCAGTGAATGTAGCAAAAGAATAATCCTTAAAAAAATCACATATTACCATGAAAATCGCCATCATTTACAACAAGGATATCACCGGAGTAATCAACACTTTTGGCATGCAAAACAAGGAGTTTTACAGCGAAAGAAATGTAAAACGAGTGGCTGAATGTTTGGAGAAGGCTGGGCACAATGTGCAGATTCTGGATGGTAACATGTACATCATCGAACGATTACAGCATTTTATGCCGCGTGTTATTGAGGGTGAACAACTGGGGATGGTTTTTAATATGGCCTATGGAATTCAGGGTGAAAGTCGCTATACCCATGTGCCATCCATGCTTGAGATGCTGGGCATACCATACCTGGGTTCAACACCGTCAGGTCATGCCCTGGCTTTGGATAAAGTAATGACTAAAATTGTTTGGCAAAACCTGGGCCTCCCCACACCAGCTTTCTGGGTATTTAATAGTGTTGAAGATGATTTCTCAAAAGTAAAATATCCGGTAATTGTAAAACCCAAAATGGAAAGTGTGTCATTTGGCTTACGAGTGGTAAATGATGAAACAGATCTAAAGGAGGCTGTCAGTTTCATTGTATCTGAATTCCAGCAACAGTCCCTGGTCGAACAATTCATCAGGGGGCGCGAGTTTTGTGTGGGCTTAATTGGCAATAATCCCATCGAAACCTTCCCGGTACTGGAAATAGATTTGGAAGGCGACCCCGATGCGATAGTGACAGTAACAGATAAGAAGAAGAAAAAACGTGAGAAAATATGTCCGGCCATCATTTCAGATGAGTTGGCGCACCAGATGCAACAGTTCAGCCTGGAAGCTTTTCGCGCTTTGAGCCTTCGTGATTTTGCACGGGTAGACATCCGGCTCGACGAACAAAACAATATATACCTGTTGGAAATAAACTCAATGGCCAGTTTAGGCGCTTCCGGATCATACCCTCACGCAGCATTAGTAGCAGGTTATTATTTTTGTAAATTGGTGAACCGAATGGTGGATGTGGCCACAATAAGGTACTTCGGCACTAACCAATCATCAGATCAAAAAGTTAAATCAACTCAAAAATTGTCGTTGCACAGTCGCTTACGTACATATATCCGAAGTCGGTCAGAATATGCCGAAAATATTTTGGAAAAACTGGTCAACTTCAATACACATGTACGTAATCTAACAGGTATTAATCAGGCAACAGGTTTAATCGCCAATGAATTGTCTGCTCTCGGTTTTAACCGGGAAGTCTTTCCACACATAGAAGTGGGTAATGGCTATTTTTTTTCAAACACGCAAAATACACATCTCGATTTTCTATTACTGCTGTCTGTGGATGATCAAAAAAAACTGGCAGAACAGGAAACTTTCAGAGCTACTGAGCACAAGATGTATGGTACTGGAATATGGGTAAATAAAGGTGGAGTAGTTTGTGCTTTACTCGCATTGCAGGCTCTTCGCTTTAGTCGCTTATTAAAAAAACTAAAAATTGGTATTTTCTTAATAACGGATACCAATATAGGCGGAAAATTCTCCAAAGAATCACTGAACACCAAAGCTTTGAACGCGCAAAAGATTGTAGCCTTCCATGGAGGTAACTCCAATGGAAGTATTGTACTGAGTCGTTCAGGATCTGGAAGTTACTCCTATGATATCAAACTATTAAATCACAAAGCTGAGAACGTAAACACGACAGCTGCCGTCTTTTATAAAACGCTTAGTTCTATGATGAACCTGTCTGAGAAAAATCCTGAAATCGAACTTGCCCCTTATGAGACTTCATTTACGTCCAATATATTTAAAGGTTATGCCAACGGTTCTGCGAAAATCAGTGTTCGCTTTAATGATATGAGTGATTTCGAGATAATTGATCAGCAACTAAAAAAGATCGTAAAATTATCCCGGCAACAATCAGCTTTACTGAATACCCAACTGGATGGGGGGATCTCCAGGCCCCCAATGTCCGAATCACCCTTAAATGAGTCCATGTGGCAGTCGCTAAAAGTTTTAGCCAAACAAGCTGACATAAGCCTTTCCCGGGAACACCGCTGGAGCTCCTCCAATATTTGCAACATTTCGGCCGAGTGTCCCAAGATTGATGGAATGGGGCCAACAGGGGGCTTTGATAATAATTGGATAGAGTATATCTTCCGCAACAGCATAATCGACCGGTCCGTTTTATTGGCTCTCCTCATAAATGAAAAACCGTAAGTAATGGGAATATGGTGATCTTGGCTGCAGAATAACAGATGGATTCTTTTATTTCCAAACTGACATACTGTTTATCGTCACTTTGGATGAGTAGTTACTTCACTTTTTCCATGGCGCGTTTTCGCTTTATTTGTTTTAAAAGGACATCTGACTTGATTTTCTGATCCTTACTTAACTGATCCCGGCGCTTGGTTAATTCCTTTTCGGCCTTCACGGACTCGGTAATATTCGGCGATTGCAGTTGCAGAATCAATGCTTCGGTCTCCAGGTCGAACGCATCACGTCGTTTTTGCTCTACTTCAACCAATACGGTTTTATATTTATTGGTCTGCTCCTGATTAAGTTTCGACAAAATGGCTTCCAGTTTATTTTGGGCTTTAATAGATTGACTTAGGGTGGACGTCTGTAGTTGTTTGATTAAACGCTCAACTTCAATGTTAAACTGTGCCCTGGTTCTCTTAACCTCATTTTTAATCCATACTGCAGATGGCCAACTGATAACAGTGCCTTTCGTTATTAGCTCATCAGGTAAATACTGGCAATATTTTCCAACTGCAGTAGAAGTTTCCATTGCAGTAAACGCATTATCATTCATGAAATCACTCAGTTCGTTTTGAACGATGTCAGCAAGCTTTATTCCATCCACGTCAACCAGGTGAAAGGTTTTTTCATCATCAAATAAATTAATGTATTGAACGTCCACAGCCTCGTTAAATAATGATTGTACGGATAACCCGGCTTCAGCAGCTTGATAAGCGATAATTGAATCTAAAGAAGAGTGAGCTGTATGCAATAAAACCGTATATGAATCAGTAAACCGTCTGACCTTTTTTATAAAATCCAGGCGTAGTTTTTCTGAATCATCCGGATGGGGAATCGTCACTGCATAAACATCGGCGAACGCAATATCTGCTTTCGGACTCATCAACAATTTCTTCTGAATATTTTTGTCAATATTTCCGGTGAAAAGAAAAGCTCTTTTATCCCCATCCCTTATCTCGCTTATCTTTATGAGTAATCCCGGTGGATTTTTCGGGGATGGATCGGAAGGAGAAATGGTGATTTCTTCCAGTGTTAAGTGGGGGGTATCAATAATAATATGGTTTTGCGCAACAGTATCCGGTAAAACGATCATTTGATCAGGTCGATCTTCCAGTAATCTTTTCAGGTTGGAAGCTTTCACAATCAGATAAAGATCACGTTCATCAGTTTGTGATACTGGTAATTTTGTTTGAATGGTATGGTTGTTCATTTTCAAAAAGTGGTGAGCTGCCATGTAGATGCCAGTATCATCTGTTTGCACATGTGAAAGTACAATTCTATTGTATTGTAAATTATTATCTCTCAAATAAGAAAGTAAGCCTTGAAATTGGGAAGCAGAGCCATTATCTATAACTACAACCTGTTTGCCTGATAATACCATAAAATAGGCGCCCTCATTCCCGTTTCTTACAATCGTTACTCCAAAGGAATCTATCTGAATAACAAATAATAAAAAGAAAAAAGACCACTGTTTCATTATAGTATTGCTTTACGTAAGTGAAATGTATTTATTGCTTTAGTGTTTTGTTAGATTAAATAGCTTAGCATGGCCTGTTCTAGTATTCACCAGTATATCTTTTAAAACAGAATGGAATGAAAAAATTTATCAGAATATGCTTAGGTAGGAGATTTTAAAGTTTGAAAAGCCTTCACTTTAATAAAATAATAGCCCACAGATAGAAAACCTACCAATAAGCCAAGGGCAATTATTAACAGCGGATCTTGCTTCGTAAAATCAAGTACAATAATCTTACGGGCAATGGCTACAATGCCTATCATAAGTATTATCTCACCATGAAACTTCCCATCATCCAGGTACATCTCTATCGTTTCAAATAGCTCAAAAGCAATGAGTACATTAAAGAAAAAACCAAAGATGGAGACCAGGCCTTTCGCCCCAAGGATTAAACCAGAATCATACACAGGTTTAATGATTTCGTTGATTAAAACAACAACCAACTCATAAGTAGATATAAGTATGAGTATCCCCATGAAAAATAACAAAGCTATAATGATAATCCGCTGAAATTCTTTAATTATTTTATGCATCTGATCGAAGATTAGTTTTTATAATGACTTCGTATTTCTGCCTCAATTTTTTTATCCCATATCCGCTTCATAAGTTCTTCTGCGCTGGTTTCATAACTTTTGGCTTCTTGTTGTTTCCCAAGTTTATTATAGAGCTTGGAAATACTGTAAAGTGATGGTATATGCATACTATTGATGCGTAAACATATCTCATATTGATGAATAGCTTGTTCGTACAGTCCGTTTTCTTCCAATTGCTTTGCCAGTTCCACATGAATTTCAATATTCTTAATCTCATTTTCGAGCTTAAAGTTGATGATGTCAGTCGATTTAATCGTGATAAACGAACATGTGGCCTTTCGCACAACTTCCTGAGTCACACTACCAATAAGTGCTTTGCCAATACTATTTTTTCCGGTAGTACCCATTATCAATAAATCAGTGCCTTCCTTCTGGAGATAAGTCAATATTTCTTCATCTACTTGTCCATCCACAATAACTTTATTCATTTTCGAATCTCTAAAATCATATTGCTTGAGGTGGTACTCTATTTCTTTTACAAAGTCCTCTTTATTGCGTTTGTTTTCTGTCTCTAAATCTGCTGCAATCCATATAGAAAGACTTCGAAGCGGAACAAAAACACTGAATACAGTTAGTTCCGCATTAAATTTTTTTGCCAACAGCATTGCATTGGACAAAGCCCGCTTTGAAGCAGGGGAATAATCCACGGGGCATAGAATCTTTTTAATCGTATGTTCTTTTTGAAAATTATAAACCCACACTGGTTTTTCAGCCCGTCGAATTATCTTTTCTGAATAAACACCCAGTCCCTCTTTTTTTCCATCCGTAAAAAAATCGGATGTAAGACATATAACATTAACATCTTTTAATCGTGAATGAACAATAACATGATCCACCGGATCACCATAAACCATGATCGTTTCATTCACTCTTACACCATAAGGTTTTATTTTTTCCTTAATGTGCATGAGCCTTGTCGTCACACTCTCCATAACGATATTTACAATGGATTTTGCTTTGGCATCTTCTGGTAAGACAGCAAGGAAAATAATTTCCGAGTTATATTGTTGGGCAATGGTGCCAACATAATCGATAAATTGATCATTAGAGGCATTAAAGCTTAATGGAACCAGAATTTTTTCTAGGAGTTTCATAATCGGATCACATTTATTGAGGTTAAACTTATCGTCCTAGCTAACTGCTCTTAAATATTGTGTTTGAATTCATGCATAATTTGCTCATCCCAAACACACCATTTAATTCCTATTGAATAATTGCATAAGTTAGTTTTAATTAAAAACTAAATCAAATTAATCACGCGTTGATTCATCCAATGAATATGTTTATAGAACGAGAAACAGAGCCCTAGGCCTCTTTCCAACTGCTGTTAGCCAATGAATACGAGCTTTTCTCCGAAGCCATGCACACTATAGGTAGTCTTGCAAAGACTGTTACAGGGCTGGTCATGTCAGCCAGTCCGGGTAAAGTTCAAATTATTGGTATCGTTGATATTCCCACCGATGGACAGAAATACTTCATATTGCAGTTCGTTCGCAACCGGGATTATACTAAAACTTACAAACCATTTTTAATGAAATACGATCCGGAGGTCACCTGATTCGGTCAATTGGAACCGTCTTAGATTGTAAGTAATAGCATTTTGCATCTTTAGCGAAAGTGTCAAATTAAAATCAGAGCGGGTTGATCAGAATTGGAAGGATTTGAAATCAACTCGAAATCAGCCGGGAAGCATTATACCTTCATGGTTCGCAAGTAACGTTCCTGATGATAAATACCTATAAAACAATTACATTTAAAAAAGCCCCTTTGTTGCTGAACCCTGAGAAAGGTAACTAACTAACTAACTAACTAACTAACTAACTAACTAACAGCCTCAATAGATAGGCCACATAAACCACCACCAGTATTCCGGCTTCCCATCGGTCCAATTTCCTTCGGCCACCGGTAAACATGGCGATAAAAAGAATAATGGTACCAATGCTTAATAGAGATAAATCAATATTAAACAGGCTATCATAAGGTATAGGTGCAATCACCGAACTAAGGCCAAGTACCAATAAGATATTGAAAACATTGGACCCTATAATATTGCCAACCGCAATGTCATTTTTATTTTTTAAAGCGGCAACCACTGAAGTGACCAGTTCAGGTAAGGAAGTGCCGGCAGCCACAACAGTTAAACCAATTACTTTTTCACTAATTTCCAATAGTGTGGCAAGCTTCACGGCATTAGCCACTACCAGCCGGGCTCCAAATACTAAACCGGCCAACCCCAAACCAATGAACAACCAGGATCTGAATGTATTGAAAGGATTCTCTTCAACGTGAGTTTCTGCCGGATCCTGTTTCAATTGAAAATACACATAAAACATAAAAAAAACGAACAAAAACAGTAATAGCATACCATCCACCCCGTTTAGCTCCTGTGAACCGGAAAAAAGCCTCTCATTAGCTAATAACAACAGCACCAATATGGTAAACAATGAAAACGGAATTTCCTTCCACACTGTACTCGATTGCACTACAATAGGGGTAATCACACCGGTGATACCCAATATCAGGAACAGATTGAACAGGTTACTGCCAATCACATTACTGTAAACAATGGTTGAATGTCCATCAATAGAAGCCATTACATTGACCACCAGCTCTGGAGCGGAAGTACCAAAGGCAACAATGGTTAAACCAATGGCCAGTTCAGATACTTTGTATTTCTTGGCCACTGATGATGCGCCTTCTACCAATCCATTGGCACCCATAATTAAAAGCACAAATCCTGCTGTTAGTAAAATCAAATTTATTACCATACGATATTTATAAATAATACATCTTTCCCTCCCATTTAGCTTTTAAGGAGAATATACACAATTACCACTCCTTCTTAATTCTACTTTACTAAGTTAAATAAGTACATCATTTAGTTTATAATCAAATAGATATTGCTATTTTTGAGAT
>JAEINY010000236.1 GCA_016342595.1 Marinilabiliaceae bacterium | reverse complement strand
ATTAACTTAAACATCATTCAGTACTACCCGATTACCCTAAAAACAACTCCTACAAACTGATAAACTGGACTTTAACCATCGTGCAGTCAATTATTTCTCAAAACATGACATTAATCACATTGAAACAGGTGTTACGTTTTCAGTTTTCGGGTATTAATATAGTTAGGCCAATACTATTCAACCAACGGCCATGAGTAGTAGCTTTTAAATATTTTATACCATACCGGAAGGTTTTTTAAATAAACAGACCTCCAGGTTTGGGAAACCTGGAGGTCTTCATTAAATTCAGCCGTCTGAAAATAACTTGCATTTTAATTATCGACCACCACCCGTGCAGCCATGTAACCATTGTAAAAATTCGCATCCCGGCGTTTGAATATCTTCATCACTTTATCCAGTTTTTGTAGAACATCATGGGCCTGTTTAAACAGTTCGTCAAGACTTTTGGTGGCCATCACGGAACTGATTTGATAGGCACGGGGCATCCCTTGCATATCCATAAACGTATCGAGATCATTTTTTAAATCAGTGACCTGCCCTTCATGCACACCGTACTCGGCACTCAGCGGTTCCAGGTGGTGCTCTACTTCAGTGACTACTTCCTGAATTTTTACCACAAACTGCTCGTTTTTCAGGTTGATTAAATCTGACATGGAAGCCCTCATTTTTGCTTCTAGAGCCAGGTCGCCATTAAGAGAAGCATAGGTCTCTACCTGGTCATTCAGTATATCCGCTTTCTCGGCAATAATACGTTTTAGCTGGGCCTTATTCTTACCCATAAAAACTCTTGCTTCCGTTTGTTCTTTAAGTTTAGTGTCGATGCCTGAATTAACCTCATTCAGTTCATTTTTTATGTTTCCTATAATCGGAATGCTGTTCCATTTTTGAACATTCGTATTCAAATAGGTTAAAACATCCTCTTGCATTTCTTTACGGTTGGTTTGATTTCTTGTCATGCCTTAATTTTTTAGAATATGATGATTTTGTTTAAGCAATAATTAAAGTAAAATTCCTTCAATTAATCATCAATGTCAATGGGATGTAATTTTTTTTCAAACCATTGTAAAGCTAATTTCAATCACGGAGAATAATGCAATTGAAACTGTGTTGTTCAAAAAACAAGTTTTGATTTTTTTGATAATTCCTCAAATTATTACACAGAGTTTCGGAGAAAAAACAAAATTTAATCACAGATTAACACGGCTTTCATCACTGGATTCGAAATAATAACAAGGCTGATGGTTATCTTTTGCGTTTTTAGAAACAACTTGTTGTTTTGCTCTGTGCCTCTCTGTGGCTTCTTCGTGTAACTCTGTGTTACCCTTTTCTCAGCGTTATCTCTGCTTTTGTTAGCATGTCATGACTTGAGGACTCCGTGTACTTATTTAAAAAAACACGCAAATCCAGTCAGGTTATCCGACACAATTCCTAAGGAATGAACGTACCATCAAGGCTCATTGAGAGGGCTTCGGGGTACATAGAGAAGCCCTTCACCCCACGCCAATGGTCATTCTGCTGAATTGAGAGGTCATTTTGATCATAAAAGATGACCTTTAATACCCTCAAGAGGCTATTTTGATCCATTCAGAGGCTCTAAATTTGAATAAAATGATGTTTCAGGTGCATTTTTTGACCATTTCGTCACCCAAAACAGGTATTCAGACAAACGGAGAAGGATCACAGGGATATATTTATTGAACCACTATCTTTGAGACAAACCCCATAAATGAAAATACCGTGAACATCGATAAAAACGAAATCAGACATTTAATAGAAAAACAAATCACTATCCTGGAGCGCAAAATCAGCAACCTAAAAGAACTCACCGGTGCCATTGCTCCCGATGATGCCATTGGCCGGGTGAGTCGCATGGATGCCATCAATAATAAAAGTGTGAACGAAGCGGCGTTACGCAAATCAGAACTCAAACTAAAAAAACTGAATGAAGCGCTGGGGCAAATTGATGATCCGGATTTTGGGCTCTGTATAATTTGCAAAGCCCCTATTCAAGCAGGAAGAATCATCTTAATGCCGGAAAGCCGGAAGTGTGTGAAATGTGCACAACGGTAGAATATTAATTATTAATGGTTAATTATTAATGGTTAATTATTAATGGTTAATTATTAATGGTTAATTATTAATGGTTAATTATTAATTGAAGCCACAAATGGGATATCAAATAAAATGATAATCCTTTTTAATCCACTTAATCTGTGGTCAAAAAAAGAAAATTCGAGATAATTCGCGTAATTAGCGGACAGAAGAATCTTGTTATTGTTTTCCAACACAATACCTACGCAAAAGAGGCAACTGAATGATCAACCACCAGGAAAATTGCGTTTAAACAAATAACCACCTCCCCACTCATCCTTCGCGGTACTCCTCCTTGAAAAAAGGAGGAGAAACTTCTTTCGATCACGCTTTTCCCCTCCTGATTTTTTTAGGAGGGGTGCCGAAGGCGGGGTGGTTAATAAAATACCTACGCAAAAGAGGCAGCCGAATGATCAGCTGCCTCTTTCTTTTTATAATACTGCTTTAATTTTATTGTTCTTCTTCTTTTGCTTCATTGGATTCTTCCACTTCCTCTGCTTCTTCATTTTCTTCGAGAGTATTCGTTTTATTGAAATTATTCAGGAAGCGTTTTTTCTTACTTTCAGGTGCCATAATGAAGGAGAATGATTTTTCGCCTAAGCCCACTTTTTGCTTCCGCTCATCGGCTTTCAAACCTTGCACAATGGTATTGTATTGGCCATCGGAAGATAAGGTCTGCATCATGCCACTCTTATAAGAGAAATAGAACCAGTTGTTTTTATCCAGTTCAATGAACATATCAATGGAATTACCCGATCGTTTTCTAACAATTTCAGCTTTCACATTCACTTCTTTATTCACTGCAAATTGTTTAATGAAGGCCAAATCTGCTTTCCCATCGATGATATACGCACGTTTTTGGGTATTCCAGGTAAAATCGACATTACTGAACAGCAACATTTGCTGCAAGTCCAGCGGCAGGCCTTCGGCAATCCCCATGGTGCTGCGCTCTTTCTCCACTTTTTTAGCAATCTTAATACCACTCCATTCAGCCATTCGTTTTTCAAAAGTAGCAGCAGATAACTTAGATGATTTAGCCTCAGCACTCATAAACGCAGAATACATCGCATCCAGGGCAGCCTCATTAAAGAAGAAATCAATCCCTAACATAGCGGTACCAATGATTTTATTTTCATCTCGCTGATGAATCAACGTTCCACTGGCCCGGGTCTTCACCTGATCTAATGAAACGCCTAAATCAAAAGCTCCCTCTGCCATTATATTACAATCCGACTCACTAAATCGCATTACATTACCTGTTGAATCCGGGTAATTTATTTTCCCTTCCGACGCAATATCAAAGGACTTATTTTTATCATTATAAACCAGGTACCCCTCACCGGTTATCATCGCAATATCACTGTAATCCTTCCGGTCTTCGAGAAACGAACTATACACATGCGTACTGTCTTTAGTGATAAAGAAATCTTTATAAATCCGGTTAAACTCAAAGTTTTCAGCTTCTTTAGCGACCGGGATCATTACTTTACCAGGATCAATTTGCGAATCAAACCTTAAATAAGATTGCAAACTTCCTGCGCAACGATGCAACATTTGAGCACCTCCATTGAAAAAGAGGTGTTCTTGACCGGCTTTAAGATTCACATCGCCTTTAAATGCAAAGTGTTTATCAAAAGTGAATAAATCCTGTTCCGTAATTTTACCATTTGCTTCCGTTTGATTTTCCTTGTTTAATTCTATTTTATGAAAATCCAGTGTCAAGGTCTTACCCGCTCCATTCAGGTAGTCATATTTACCATATCCGCTATACGCGTACTTACCGTTTATCTGAACACGAGAATCATAAATGGTATGCGCAGCCACTGAATCCTTAATTACAATACGCACACTATCCAGTGCATCCATGGCTGCGTCTTCACGAATGGTGACAAACCCATCACCTAATAGCATATCTACGTCACCCACTTCAATTTTTGTCACCTCTTCGGCAAATATGGTTTTACTCTCCACATCATACCGGGCCATTGGCACATAAAACGAAAGGGAATCTTGTTTCTTATGTGTGGAGATAAAACGGTTACCACTTGAGCCACGGGCACCTAAATAAATTTCGTTCTTATCCATGTGCCAGGAGAAATCAGCAATGTAAGATATATAGCGGTTATCGGTAAATTCTACCGCACTACCGCCTGTTTTGGAGTGGAAAGTTCCTTGTCGTTCCACAAAATCTAAATGAGAAACCAGATTCGTGGTTGCGAAACTCACGCCTTCCACTTCGCCGGCCTTTAAGCTAAAGTCAGCCAAATCCGCATCCACAATGTGCTCTCCAAATGTCATGGCCGGTGATACCAGGGAAGCACGTAACATATAGAAACTTCCTTTTCCGCTTAAGCCGGCGGGGGTTACTTTTAGCTCCCCTTCCATCTCAGCCTCCTGGTTATACATTATAAAATTCTCTTCCTGACTGCGCGAGGTTAAATAATCCTGTTCGGGCAGATACTCCAGGTAGGTATATTTTCCTTGTACATCCGGAAATTCCACACCCTCTGTTTGTCGTTGCACCGTAAAATCATGAGCCTGTCCTTTCACCATATCCGGTAAAAAGGTGAAATCTTCGGAATGGCTGGTAGAAGTCACATAAGCCAGTACTCCATTTCCTTTCAATCCTTTATTGCTCAAATCAATTGAACTGGTGAAGGTGGCACCTCCTTCAAATAAGGGATATCCTTCCGGAGGTGTTTGTCTTTTAAAACCTAAGGAATAATCAGAAGGACGTATGGTCAAATTCTCCCGGAAAGTTGGAAAAATATTGGATTCGAATTCCCCTGCAAAGTTAAAGTTATCGGGTCTTAAGGTATTAATACTGTCCATTTCAAAAGGATCGAGTGTGAAGAAAAAGTTCTCACGGTCATAAGCTCCCTCCTGAATATCACTTCGGTCAAAATAGACGTACGATTCAATGTCACTGACAATAATAGGAAATTGCGAATTGCTTTTAGCCCCTGATTTATTATCGGGTTCATCAATCTGTAAATGGCCTGATAGCTGTGCAATGGTATTATTAACTGTTTTCAGCAAGGGTCGTCCAAAATAATCTGTCTCATTGGATAATACTTTCATCCGTAAGGAATCAATATTACTCATATCAATCCGGAAATCATCGTACGAGAACTTAAAACCATTTCCAAACAGATTCAACATACCGGCATTAATCGTTCCGTTGAATACAAAATTCCGGTTCTCTTTCAGAATAATTTCCTTTTCACGTGGAAAGAATACCACATTTTGGTGATCACAAATAGAAATAGATTCAACGCCATTGAGATTTAAATCATAATTTTTCAGATCGAGCTGAGCATTGGGCTGCTGTCCGGGTGTTAAGGAATTAAAACGGATCACGTCAAAATCTTTCTTACCCAGGCGAAAATCCAGGTAATCGAACAAACGCTGCCTGACTTGTATCTCATCTGTATTTACATTATAACGTACAAATCCATAGAAGGATAAACCAATGACTTGTTGCCTGACTTGCCCCTCCGGCAAATGAATAAAACGGGAATAATCTCTCACGGTAAATGGTTTCCGATGAAAGTGTTTACTGCAATCCTTCAAGCCCTGCAAGGGATGAATGGCATCCATACCTTGCAATTTATTGTAAAACGCCTCGCGAAAATAACTGAGCGACTCAAAGAAGGCCTGATTCTGAGCAGCCCCGGTGAGCATTCGCAAATCCATATGAATTTCATCCAAATTCCAACGTATCAGCTCCACATCCATACTCACATTGTGGAAAGTATTAAAATAAGGACTCAAAGCTAAGCCTTCGCCATTACGAATCAGATACATGGCATTCTGCTCGGCCATGTATTTAAAGATCAGCCCGGGATGATACACAAAAGCTGTATCTAAACTGATCTTAACCTCGGTATCGTTACTTAGTATTTGATCTTTTCGCAAGGCAAAGTAGAGCGATTTAGCCGTCACAAAAAGCGTATCCTTCCGGAAGATGGTAATAACAGCGGGGTTTTCGTGAGTTCCTGCACCTAAAAATTTAGCCCCTGTCTGTGCAAATCCACCTTCGTAATTTATATTGGGATGTATGTCTTCAATTTCAAAGCGTTGATTTGAAGAGGTAAACTTCGGATAAATAGTCGCTTCAGGAGATTGAACAACCATTACTTTATGTTGCAAGGATCCTTCCAATGGAAAATCAAAATAATGACGGTTATAGAACTCCACACTATCAATGTCAAACTCCGCCTTATCCATGCTTATTTGGTACTGATCAAAAGTGCAATACACCATGTTGGGCTCAAAGCCAGAACGCTCCCAGGTAACTCTACCCTGCTCACCGTACCATTGCTTCTCCAAGGGATAGAATACACCTTGCGTATCAAATATGGAGATACTGTCATTCTTAGAGTGACAGATTAATTCTGTCGGTCCAAACACAATGGATAACTTTTCATTTTCAAACGCATATCTGTAATTATCACTCCTGCTTACCCACTTCACGGCGGGTGTTGAATAAATGGTATGGGAAGTAATCAGATCCTGACTGATTTTCAGGAAAGCATTCAAATGACGCAATGCAAACCGGGGTGTTTTTAAAAGTTTTGTGACCGCTGCAGCCCAATTATCAAAACTATCACCGCTATGCCCATGTTGATGAAATGTCATCATGGTGGTCAGATATGTTTCATAATGAGGATATGGTCGGGCCCTTTTCACAGCTAATTGGCTACACGTAGATAAGATTAACTCTTTTAGTTCATCTGGTGTTTCCGGGTTTATCCAGAAATCAGTAACTGTCTCCACAAATTCTTTCGCTGCTTTTTTATCGGCAGCCCCCTTATATAAGGCTTCCAGATCCTCCGGGAATGCTTCTACTGTACCACTAAACTTAAAGGTTTGTGCATTAGAAAAAAACGCCAAACTTAAAAACATCACTACTCCCAACAAACGCTTCATCATACCGTCAGCTTATGCAATAATCACTAATTAAAATAAATAAGACCGCTAATCAGTTAATATATAGAAAAGAAACCGGATAACGATCATCAGAAAATGAAAAACCGGTTTTTATAAACCGGCCTTTTTATACACAGCGGCCACCCAATTTTTATCTGTTTTATGCGATAAATAGCTTAATTGGTGCTTTTGTGTTTCTTTGGTAATAATATCCAAATCTTCCAAATAGAAACCACTCAGCAACAACAGACCATTGGGTTTTAATACGTTCGCATACTGTTGCATGTCTTCCAATAGGATATTCCGATTTATATTTGCCAGGATCATATCAAATGATTGTCCGGTGAGCAATTCAGCCCCACCTAGTTGAATATCCATATTTTCGATGTGGTTCAACTCTATATTCTCAAGGGCATTATGATAGGCCCATTCGTCAATATCAATCCCCATTACCGATTGACAGCCACGCATGGCGCATAACATCCCCAGAATACCGGTTCCACATCCCATATCTAAAATTCGTTGCTTGGCCACATCTATTTCCAGAATATGTTGAACCATCAGGCTCGTGGTTGAATGATGACCGGTTCCGAAAGCCATTTTGGGATCAATGAGAATATCATATTTAACACCATCAACAGGTGGATGAAAAGAACTGCGAATAACACAATCTTGTCCAATAACAATGGGTTGAAAATAATTCTCTTCCCACACCTTATTCCAGTTCTGATCCGCAATAGCCTCCGTTTCAAAGGTCCATTGAACACCTTCAAAAGGTAATTCCAATTGATTAAGGACCTCCGATTGATAATCCTTACTGGGAATGTAAGCTTCAAAACCCGTTTCGGATTCACAAAAACTATCAAATCCCAAGTCTCCCAATTGAGCCATTAACAAATCACTGGCAATGGGATTTAATGGGGTTAGTATGACGTTTACTTTCGTATATTCCATGTTTGTCTCTTTTATGCAAAAATACACAACAGTTTTTTAATTTTCTTCCAAACTGACGGAATGGTTTACCTGTCAGGCAAAAAAAAAGAGGTGGACTAACCACCTCTTTACACATATCCTATAGCTGCTTAAAACTAAAATGCAGCAATGATACCATGAAAATCTTCAGCTTTCAAAGAAGCACCACCAATCAGACCGCCATCCACATCCGGATTAGCAAATAACTCTTTGGCATTGGATGCTTTACAACTTCCACCATATAAAATGCTGGTATTATCTGCTACTTCAGCACCATATTTAGCCGCTAGAGTCTGACGAATGAAAGCATGAATTTCCTGCGCTTGCGCCGGAGAAGCCGTTTTACCCGTTCCAATGGCCCATACAGGCTCATAAGCCAATACAATTTTACCAAACTCTTCAGCTGACAAGTGGAACAAAGCTTCTTCAATTTGCGTTTTCACAACCTCAAAATGTTTTTCTGCTTCACGCTCTTCTAACACTTCACCAATACAGAAGATAGGCGTTAAACCGTTTGCCAATGCTAAATCAGTCTTTTCTTTTAATTTTGCATTAGTTTCCCCATAATAAGCACGTCTTTCGGAGTGTCCCAAAATTACATACTCAGCACCTGTTGATTTCACCATTGAAGCTGAAATTTCACCGGTATAAGCACCACTTACTTTGTCAGCACAATTTTGAGCAGCTACACCTACCACAGCAGTATCCACATTCTTCACCACTTCAGTCAGGTGAATGAAAGGGGCTCCCAAAACTACTTTACAATTAGGCTTGTTAGCTTTCAAAATTTCATTTACTTCTTTTGCTAAAACGACACCCTCTTCAAGTGTGTTGTTCATTTTCCAGTTACCTGCAACAATGTTTTGTCTCATCAATTGTAATTTTAAAGTTCTATTT
>JAEINY010000235.1 GCA_016342595.1 Marinilabiliaceae bacterium | reverse complement strand
GATCAAACCAGCTTATTTTTTCACTACCTGGAAACCCATGGGTTGATTCTCCATCATGCTGCCAGCAGTTTGGCTAGACTTATTTATTGTCTAACTGGTCATTCAGAACAAAACCTAAGGACTGACTCTCTTAATTACATCGAGTCAATCAAGAAAAACAAAAGTTTAAATAAGGTTGGGATCACTAAATCAAAAAAGAATTTGCAAATCCTTAAATCAATATTCCAAGGTATAATATCAGATATTGAGGAAGATATATCAAAATTACCATCAGATTTGTAATCCTTTTTACAAATTCGAGTTACTAATACTCATAAGTAATTGCGGCACATTCCAGATTGTAACCCTAAAGCAGGGGTTACAATCTGGAAAATCTCTTTACAATAATTTCCGCTCAATCTATCCTGAATAATTCATAAACGGAATATATTCTCAAATATCCATCGAATTTGGCCGATTATAAAAATTTCAGTCAATCCAATTGTGACTACAATCAGGAAAATACGTCCAAAATTACCATTGAGCTCCATTTAATTTGCAGTAAACGACAAATAAAGAGCAAATTATTAATGACCGGACACAGTCTATCCCTTTTCGATAGTCGAATTATTTAAATTTTAAATACTGTATATGCTGCTATTCCTTAGGATGCTCTCAATAAAGAGAGCATCCTAAGGAATACCGACCTAAAGATCAATTTCTGGCATTCGTAATAATTTATTAGATTAGTGATCAAAAAGAAGTGTTACAACCATTTACCCAAACCCTAGCAGATCACATTAAGTTTACTTATTCAAGTTTTGATCGAGTTGTATTACGTGGATTTTTAACAAATATGTTTGTCGAAGGCAGCGTCATTTTATTATTGCGTAATTTAGGATTTAAGAGCCATAGTAATGGCGTTTTAAAAACCTTAACCGATCAACTTAATTCTCATATAAAAAAGGCTGCTAGCCGCTTAGAGATTTCCATTCATTGGTGGGGCAGTAGTGAGAAAGAGAAATATCACTCCCAGCTGGATTTTGTGTTGGATGTTTACCGAAAGGAGTTGCGAGGGTTAAGTTCCAAAAGTAAAGTTCTTTGCATCATCAAGTCGCTTGAAAACAGCAGGACATTTGCCAATAAAGAAGTTACTACCAAGGAGGGGAATCGTTTTTTGAAGATGTTTTCCTGTTTTAAATTCGTCAGTCATTATTATATCTACATTCATGATCAGGAATTAGGATTGTGTTATTTAAAAATATCGAGTTACCTGCCTTTTGCCTGTGAGTTTTATATGAATGGTCACAACTACCTAAAGCAGCAGTTTGATAAAGAAGGATTGACTTACAAGATGAAAGACAACTCTTTTGTGGAAGTGGCAGATACAGAAAAGTTAGAGTTATTGGTAAAAGACTTTA
Source organism: Marinilabiliaceae bacterium (assembly GCA_016342595.1). Taxonomy (GTDB): domain Bacteria; phylum Bacteroidota; class Bacteroidia; order Bacteroidales; family Marinilabiliaceae; genus JAEINY01. Next base: position 7,590 of record JAEINY010000235.1, on the reverse strand, counting down.
AACCCAGTATTGCCTTGAACCGGATAGATTATTGGATGGATCAGTTTTTCCGGTTTGACAAAGGCAGTAAATCCACCCGCTCCAAACTGTTAACACACAAGTGGTATACCTATCAAACAGAAATATCTACCAACATCATTTTCAAGTCTTCTCAATTTGCTAAAAATTTCTTCCAACGTGTGCTGCAGAAATTTCATACCATCGGGTACCCCGATCGGTTGACCGAGATATTTGGTCTTTCCAAGCCTCGTCATAATAGCAAGACGACTCAAAATACTTATGCTGTTCAGGCTTGTATCAAGCATTGGTTGGAAAAAAATTCCGTCAAGTGTTATAATAAAAGCGGCTGTTTGCTTCGTGTCGAAACCACTATTAACAATCTGGATTTGCCCGGGTTAAAGCTAAAAAAGTCAGCCTGTAATTTGCAGGCATATTATTGGTATGGATATGGTTGCAACAGCCGCTACCTTAATACACTTCAGGATATAGATATAAGTTTATTATCGGAGGAAGTTTTTGACAAGTACCAGCAAACCATTACCACAGGCAAGGGGCAAAAAGTAGCAGCACCTGATCTGCGTAAAGAACATCAACGAGCGTTTTTTGAAGTTTTTTTGTGTACTAACTTCCATGTATCAGGTTTCCGTAATAAGGATTTGGGTAAAAAATTGGGTCCTGAATGGAAAACTGCAAAAATAGCCTATGAATTGCGAAAATTAAGGGTCTTTGAATGAAGATCACCATCGTTCTTTATTCCCATAATTGCGCCTGTTTTTTGCGTCTGCTCGCCATTTGTATAATTGACTTGATATTAAGCCGTGTCTCCTACAGAACTCGGGGCAGGATAAACCAGAGTTTTCCCAACCTTCTACAATACATGCTTTCTGCTCTGAAGTAAGCAATTTTCTTCCACTTGCTGACAATCTAGCATTTTTATTGATTTCTTCTACCATTTTGTTCTTACTTTTTATAAGCTACAAACTGGTCCAAGTATTAAAGCGGTTAAAAACAAATCCATATTTATCATCACTACACTTATACATCCGATTAAACTCTTTCAATGCATTTATCGCTGTCACGGAATCATCCATCTGGTTCGCTACCATCCTGATGACGGGCTTTGAATGGGCAGGACTTTCACCTGCTGAAAATCGTCAACAAATTTCAGAGTCCCGTTGGTCTCGTCCCGATATTTTCGGCTTACAAAGAAGTTACCTTCCAAATGGCCTTCTTCTCTTGGCGTACACGGTTCGGCAATATGAAGTGGCCCTAGATGTGTGGGTTGTGCTTTCGTGCTATATTTAACACATAAGTTCAATTAATTAAGCTAATCAATTTTTCCTTAATAGAACTATCCGATGCGCGGGGTGCACTTGCATTAACAAGCCTTGAATTTTTGTCAATGATAAAAAAACGTGGTATTCCTTTTATTGAATAATAGCTGCAAATATCAGACTGCAGTGATTTTGACAACAAATACTGGTTATCAGTTGACATTCCCATTTTATCGATAGTTTTTTTCCATACTAATGAATTATTATCAACACTGAAAGAAATTATCTCAATGGGTAACTCTTTTACATTTAATCTTAGTCTTTCAAGATAAGGAATCTCTTTCAGACAGGGAGCGCAAAAACTCGACCAAAAATCGATATAGACAACCTTGCCTTTATATCTCGACAGTAGTTTTTTCAAGGTCAACTTCTTACCTTCATACGAAACTATTACACTATTAAGAACCTGCTTAGGAATTTCACTCTGAGTGTATTTTGCGAAAGCTTCATCAAGAATGTTAAGAATTTCATTGTCTTCACAAATATTTTTAAAGTCATGATAGTCATTAACAAAATTTTCGTCAGAGCCATAGGCATGTATTAAATACATAGCGATTAAATAATCTCTTGTTCTATTCGAATAAAATGATCTAAAATCCTGATATATCTTGGAATGTATTGTATCATATTTTTGCGTATTCACACAAATTGATCGATAGAAAGAAACGGTGCTTATATATTGCTGACTATAATCTAGTAAACTATCATTTTTAAAATAATCAGCATTTAGAAATGAATAAACCTCAGATACATTTTCAATACTTTTATTTAATTTTTTTAAACGAGCTTGTAAGAATAAATGCTCTAGTATAGAGCTATAATCAACAAGCCCTTGTGCATAATATTTAAATTGTCTCGATAATTCATTTTCTTTAGAATACTTTGAGTAAAAAGCTTGTCGATTTTGCCATCTTTTATTTATTTCTTGCTTATATTCTTCATTAGATAAGCCTTGTTTTATAAGGTTTCCTCCTAGATAAGGGTCCTGAAAATTTCGTCTGTTTTCTATGATAAAATTGCAGTGTACCGCCCCTGTACCTTTATATGTAATGGTTTCTATGGGATTATTGTAATCAAAATAAATTTCAAGCTTATCTCCTGGTGTTAGGAAAAGAAAATAATTTCCTTTTGCCTGAAAAAATGCTTCCCGGGGTCTGTCAAGGTTAAACGAAACTATTCCACATCCTGCAGAATCAATCATACAAGTATAATCCCAGGTGTCTCTTGTAATATAATTGTCAAAAACATTAAATGTTATCTCCTTTCCAATACTATTTTTAACATAGATATGAATCTTTACTTTATCAGATGCGCTTGAATATAATTCGATTAATAAAAAAAGTACTATTAAAGTTTTTTTCATATTAGTTCGTGTTTATCAGTGTGAATTAACATTAAGCTCAACCACGCAATACCCATCATAATGATTAAGAGGCTAACTCTTTCAACGTTTTTTCCAGCTCCGTTTCTGCGCACTCCACCCTTCTGGAAGGTCTGTCAGCATTAAAATCCACCAGATGGCCCGCTTTATCAAAGATCATGTAACAGGGCACCCAGTTTATCTCCATGAATTTATACAACCGGGAGTTAAACCCGTTTTCCATCACGTAATGATGATCTTTGGTAAAAGTGGTCTCAAACACTGGCACCCATTTACTTTCCTGCACCTTATCAAGTGAAATATAAACAAAATCAACCGGCGCTTCTTTTAATTTCTCCTTTAGCTTTTTTGAATAAGGCATAGCAGCCCTGCAAGGTCCACAGCTCATCGCCCACAAATCCAGATACACCACATGTCCTTTGTGTTGAGCCATCATGGCTTCAAAAGTCAGTGCTGTACCACTGGTGTCGGTAAGTTGAGTACTTGCAAACTCGGTATGTAAGGGCTGTCCGATGAGCGACCGTTTTTCATTGTATTTCATCAGTGCCTGGTCAAAACTCGACTGTGCCAATGCACCTTTTTCAATGGTGTTGAATTTATCAATGGCAATGGTATCATATTTATCTTCTGAAAACTCTGAAATGATCCATTTGGTAAGCACATATTCCCGTGATTTTCCGGACAAGGAGTCAAAAAGGGCCACATAAATGGCATCCTTCCATTTGAGTGTGGTATCTGCCTGGGTAATCTCCCGTGCTTTAGAATAGAGCTTATTGCGAAGATTATGAACATAAGTAGAACTGACAATTTTGGAATCATCCACAAAATTTGAAAATTCATTGTAGGCTTTAAACTCAATGGGAAGATCCAGTGAATCCGGATGTATTTTGTGCTTGTAAGCATATCTGCGGGGGTAGTCTTGAATCAGTTGCTCAAAAATCACCTGCGTCTCTATTTTATAAAACTCCACAAACGCATTTTGAAGTTGATCGGCCTTCGAATAGGAATCAAAGAAATCAATTCTTTTCTGCTTGAAAGCAGTCATGGCATCAAAAAAATCCACGGGTGTCAATTCACCTTTATTGGATGCGTGATAAAAGGATCTATCCCATAATCCACTGACTTCAGACGCGTATAAAAAATTATTTTTTTCAGCCGCTTTGCCAGAATAGTTGATGGTGTCTCCATCAATACGGATAGAAAAATCATCGCCAGGCATTAAGTAAATATCATGATAAAACTGCCCCACTGAAATTCTACCTTTAGCCATTCGCTCAAGCGGTATTTCAATGGAAAAGCAGGAGTTGCTATCTAACTCGGCCATAGGTTTCACCCCTATCGCTGATGGGATTATCCACCATCCAATCAAATTTAACTTTTTCCGCTTTTCCCGATAAAACCTCTCCTTTTATTAAAGCAAGCTGTTCATTCTGTTTCACAGAACAAGACAGGATCAGTAAGGTCATTAAAATAAATAAACAAATTTTCCGCATTGTGATGTGTGTTAGGTTTATAGTTTAATTTATGATTGCTATTTTATTTCGACTGATTAGGCACATCCTTCATCTCAAGAATTAACTTCCCCCCTTTAATCAATTCTTTCTGAGAGAACCGCAAGGTTTTTAATTCCTTTCCATTCAGTTTAGCCGAATGAATGTATTTGTTTTCACCGGAGGCCTCCCGGGCTTCAATCACAAAGGTGTTTCCATCATAATAGGTATCATCCAGGTGAATGGTAATTTTCTTAAAACGGGGACTTCCGATTTCATAAAACGGGTAGACAGAAGCACCGCCGTCCATCTGAAATAATCCCATCGTGCTCATCACATACCAGGCACTCATTTGGCCCTGATCTTCATCACCCGGGTAAGCATCCCGTGGTCCCAATCCATAATATTTCTCCTGGATGGCGCGGGTCCACTTTTGAGTGAGCCAGGGCGCATGAGTATAGTTAAAGAGATAGGAGGATTGCATGTTGGATTCATTTCCATGATTAATGGGGTATTTTGTGAAATTATCCGACAAGGCATTAAAATAGACGCGTTCAGAGGATTCCATACCTTCGTTTAAGCGTTTAATAAACCGTTCTTCACCAACCAACTCAATTAAACCTGGCAGGTTATGAGGCACATACCAGCTATACTGCCAGCTATTCGATTCGCAAAAACCCGGCGAGTGAAAGGGTGAAAAATCTTCGTACCACGATCCATCCAAATTTCTTGGCCGCACAAAGCCGGTCTCCTGATCAAACACATTTCGCCAGTTTTCCGACCGTTTCATGAATGTTTGATAGATACTATCCTTATCTATAGCTTTTGCCACTTGAGCCACACACCAATCCTGATAAGCATATTCCAGGGTATTGGACACATAGCTCTGGTTGTCGGAGTTCAAGGGTACATAACCTTTCTTCAGGTAATGATTATAACTTTCGTTACCCACCTGCGCGCCTGGCGGATAATCTGTTGGCATGGTGGTTTGCTGGTGATAGATGGCCTCAAACAATTTAGTGGTATCATAATCCCGTATACCATGCTGGTAAGCGGCCACCATCAATGGGATTTCCGATTCACCCGGCATCACCTTTATATACTCCATGCCTGGATTGCCACGCGGAAGCCATCCCCCCTTGTCATACATTTCCAAAAAGGTATGAATCCAATTGGAGGCATATTGGGGCATGATCAGGTTGTAAAACGGTACCAGATTCCAATGCCAGCCCCAGTATCCATCACTCCCGTAAACAGGATGGGCAGGATCGGTTTGTTGTATCTGTTCATCCATATCCACCCATTTACCATTGACATCACTCCAGGTATTCCGGGGACTTAAGGCCCGGTAGAAATTAGTATAGAACTTAACCTTCTGAAGATAATCAGGCGTTTCAATTTCCACTTTACCCAATAGCTGGTTCCAGGTATCCTTCTGATGCTGCACAATGGCCTCAAAATCCCACTGGAAAGGTTTAACCATTTCCTCGGTCAGGTTTAACCGGGCTTGCTCCACACTAACCAGGGATATCCCGGTACGGATTTTTACTTGTTGGGTGCCTTTCCTGAAATTAATGAACGCACCCACATCATTGATCTTAAAATCTTTTGGAAGATGATATGCCCAATCGGGTTCGTAGGCCTCCTTGTTGATTTTAGTTGTATTTTCAATAATCCGGTCACGCACCCAGCCTCCCATGCTCTCCATGGGCGTATCAAACTGGATGACAAAATGCAAGGTATAATCCTGATGGCCGGGATACCCGGTGGATGAACAATGAGAAACGGCATACCCCACAATCTCATTGTTAGTGGTCTTTTGAATTTCCGCATCCCGCAGCTCCCAATAGTATTCCGACGGAAAATGAAGGTCGATGAGTACCCTGTTTTCCTGGTCTTCCGGGAAGGTATACCGTTGCATGGAAGCTCTGGTGGTAGCCGTGAGTTCTGCTTGTATGTCGTAATCGGATAAATCAACGGTGTACCTCCCTATTTCAGCTTTTTCACTGTGTTTGTCGATACGTGACCGATACCCCAGGTCAGGGTTGTTCTCATTGCCCGGCTGTACCATTAGAGGGCCGTTGGTGGGCATCATTAATAAACCGGCCATGGTCCATTCATGGATATGGCTGAAACCCATTATATTCTCAATTTGATAATCATAACCGGCCTTCCACTTACTATCTTCATTTTCCGGGGCTATCTTCACCATCGCCATGGGCATCCACGGCCCCGGGGCAATCATCCAACGCGACCCACTGGTACCCATAAACTGATTCACATAATCAGCCGGGGTGATGTCGGGGCAGGCCGACCGTTCTAATGATCCACTGAATTCAAGGACATCGTTGACAAAAACCTGCACCTGTGATGTCATGTGGCGGTTGATTGCCGGAACCGCAAATTCGAGTACCGAATGCCCTTCCTCTATGGTCTGTACACGTTCCGTATGATCCACCACCACTTTAACCTTGCTCTTTTTCCCTTTGTGATAAAAATCCACCAAGAGCGGCAATTGATCCGTAGACCCGTTGTTGGTTTCAAATTCAGAAAAGGCAATGGAACGGATAAAGGTGTTTCCCGGCGATTGGATGTGTAGTGAGGATGGCCCAAAGAAACCAATGTGATCAAAAGCCAACCACTGGCCGGTCATGTTTTGAAAGACCATTTCATTAATTCCTTTTTTCAACACCTCCACGGGAATGGTGATTGACACCTGCTGAGTATCTGGTTCTAACTGTTCAGGATACCTGGATCGTCCTGTCTTCAACTGTTGCTCGTAGTCCTTACCATTGATGGTACATCTGAAAAGAGGGGCTTGTACCGAGTTAACTGCAAGGATGTTGACATCCAATCGGCAGAAACCTTTTTTGGGAAGCCGGCTTATCTCAAAATAAACAGGTAGCTTATTTAAGGCCAATCCGGCCCAATACCCATAACCTGCGAAATCGTCCTTAGGACCCGACAGAACATAAGGAAAATCATCTTCGGACGACGATTCCCCAACCACATAATACCGGTTGGCACCCCCAAATCCATTTGGCACAAAGTCCTTATAATCGGCCGGCGAAAGCGCAAACTCAGAAGTTGAATGATCAAGCTCTCCGATCTGCCAAAGTGCTGTCTGTGCACTGTTTTGAGCATCGGAGTAATGACTGTAAAAAAGTGCTAGTATCACTGCTAGCGGGCGAGTTATCCTTTTTAGCATGTAGGCATGTGTTTTATATTATTTTGTAATGGGTTGGCAATGTGTAGTGCAGTCTTTTGAAAGCCCTTCACATGCACATAGGCACTATTCCTTTCGTTTAATACCGTTTACTAATCAAAATGTGCCTTTAGTGCGTTTCACTTCTAAACGCCCTTTGATTATGTATCGGCATTATAC
>JAEINY010000234.1 GCA_016342595.1 Marinilabiliaceae bacterium | reverse complement strand
GTAGCTAAAGTCAGAATTAACACCACCCATCCAATCTGGATTAAAATTACCCAGAATTTGCTTTTCGGTGGTCATCATAGGATACCCTTCCTCGTCATGAATAATTTGACCATCAGGTGCGCGCAGAAATTCATTCCCCATGATCGAACCAAACTGCTCACCTTCAATAGCTGCTATCGTAGCACCTGCCCAACGAGCATTTTCGATTTCATAAACAGAGATTTGATCATGCAATTTCTTTACTTCATTCTTATTTTTAGTAAAATTAAACGACAAATTCCACTCAAAATCGTTAGTTCGAATAGGAGTACCTGTCACCAACAACTCAATCCCACTATTTGATATTTCGCCAGCATTGATAACAGCCTCATTATAACCAGTTGTTCGGGAAACCGGCAATCTCAAAATTTGATTCACCGTATTCTTACTGTAGTAGGTCACATCAAAACCTAAACGGTTGCCAAAGAATCTCATATCCGCACCAATCTCATAAGAGGTTGTTTCTTCCGGCTTCAAACCTTTATTAGGAATCATATCACCTTCGATACTAGCTGTGGATTCACCATTAAACGCTTCGCGCCCCCGATAATTCAGTGCTAATCTAAACGCATCTGTATCACCTCCAACTTTCGCCCACGAAGCTCTGATTTTTCCAAAAGTAATAACATCAGGCAGGTCAAATGCATCTGAAAACACAAAGCTTGAGGAAACAGAAGGATAAGAGAACTGATTATTATCAGATGGCAAAGAAGACGACCAATCTGTGCGATGCGTTAAATCAAGAAACAAATAACCCTTATACCCCACTTGCCCAAAGGCATATACCGAATTAATTATTTTACGCGATAAATAAGGGAAGATTTGCTTGTCATTATAGTTATCAAGCGCCTTTACACCTTCTGTAATAATACCAGATCCGATCAAATATCTCTCTCGATATTGATACTTCATTTTATTGGCCCCAATATTGGCAGATACTGAAAAATCACCATACGTATTATTGTAAGATAACAACCCTTCAAAATTTTCTTCACTCACATCAATATTACGCTCATACATGCGGCCAGGCCGATTTTGAAGAACATCCGACTTACTCGCTACTTCATAAAACTTATTGGAATAAAAATCAGTACCTGCTTTTACCTTAAAAGATAACTTATCAGTAATCTTATAGCTAACATCAGCAAAACCGATAATGCGCTTTTTCCGACTTTGATTCTCCACATTATCCATTACCCAATATGGATTCTCACGACCGATATAATTGGTCCACTTATAATAGACACCGTTTTCATCAGAATGATTTTTCAACCAGGCCTGATCATAATTATTTGGCAAATACAACAAATTTGCACCAATACCAGCATTGGACAATTGAGGCCTATTTTCTACTTTATCCGTAATGTAACTGACTTTTGCATCAACCAATAGCTTTTCAGACAACTGGGTAGATCCTCTAAAAGTAATGGTAGTTCGACTCAAACTTGTTTCAGGAATGATATCATTGGCACGTAAATCCGATACACCTAAACGGAACGTTGATTTTTCATCACCACCTGATAAATTAACGGTATTCGTATTACTATATCCAGTCCTAAAGAAATCCTGGATATTATCTTTCCGGGCTTCATAAGGCTTTTGAGAGCCATCGTGTATGGTAATCACATCACCTTGCCCCAATCGCGCACCCCACATAGTAGACCAAGTTGAAGCTCGCTCTTGCGAATCCGGAATCTGACCGGCCGATCCCATACCAAATTCATACTGCACATCTTCATACCCGGTTTTAATCTGATCGAAGGTGAAATTTGAGTTTACCTCAATTCCAATACCTTTTTGAGAAGTTCCTTTCTTAGTTGTTATCAGAATAACACCGTTCAAAGCTCGCGTGCCATACAAGGCTGACGCACTGGCTCCTTTCAATACTGATAAAGACTCTATGTCATCCGGATTTAAATCCGAGATACCTGAAGCCATGTCATAACCGCCTTCACTATCAGCCTGACCGAAATTAGTGTTATCCATAGGCACACCATCGATCACATACAATGGTTGGTTGTCGCCATCTAATTCACTAATACCTCGTATGACCACACGCGTTGATCCGGTTGGCCCCGAAGTAGGCTGATTGATCTGCACCCCTGCCACTTTTCCGGACAATGAATTTATGGCATTAATTTCCCGGGTCGTTGTCATCTCCTCACTATCGACTTCTGTCACAGAATAACCAAGTGATTTTTTCTCACGCTTAATACCAAGCGCCGTCACCACCACCTCGTCCAGATCCGTTACATCCTCCTGCATAACCACATCATAATTAGCTTCACTTCCAACAATAACCTCCTGTTGTGTGTATCCAATAAATGAATAGAGCAGCACATCTCCATCATTAGCAATTAATTTAAACACACCATCAATATTGGTAATCGTTCCATCGGTAGTACCTTTTATGGCCACATTAACACCTGGGATACCAAGTCCATCTGCACCAACAACAGTACCCGTTATGGCTTTCTCTTGGGCCATAATCGAAAAGCTTATCAATAAGCCAAACAAAAGCGCTTGAAACTTACGACTCACTGCTAATTTCGATCGTTCAATAAGACGATCGGGGATTTCAATTTTCATAGACTAAAAATTTGATTAACGATAATTCTAACTCCAAAAATCGAAACAGATATGAAACAAATATTTATTTCATGCAAGCGTTTGCATTGATATTTCATTTTATGCAATTCTCGTATTCTCATGCCTTAAGAAGTTACAATATCACTAACACCTTCGATACACTATGAGCAGCGCATTACATAAGCCAATAGTGATCGCAATCGATTGCCTATCGATCAAATACAATAATGACCGAAAAAATTATACTTTACTGTCAACTGTTGTAGAGTTAAGAACAAAGTCGAATGATTCATTGCACTATTATAATGACTACCGATTAATAAAATGTCCAATTATTATATAGTGACAAATAATACTTCTCCATGATATCCCATTGACAAGAAAAGGGAAAATCTTTCATCCCTAACAGACTCATGTTTGTCTAAAAAAAGAAGCGGTTCATCACAAAGGTGGAACCGCTTTAAAAATGTATGAAATCTTTTTGTTTATCTTAGTAGTATCTTTCCTGACAGGTTGTTTTCCCCTTGCCCCGTTCCATTATTCTTTCCTGAATGAACGGGGCTTTTTTTATACCTCTAAAAAAGCTTGCTTTCCCGGGTAATGGTATTTCTTTCGAGCAATAGCTGGTGGAAACAGAAAATACTCCACTTCCCCCTCGCTACAGATACTCTTTTTATCATTTACTATTTCCACATTAATGATCGCTTTCCGCTCAGTTTTTTCTTTAAGAACCGCCTTTACATGGATAGGGCCATTCACATATACCGGTTTCAGATAATTCACATTTAAATTGGCAGTTACTCCTGCAGTATCCAACAGTGCGTAGACGAGCCAGCTGGCTATTTCATCCATTATGGTAGCCTGAATGCCTCCATGCAGCACATTGACATAACCTTGAAACTGGTTTAGGGGTTGCCACTCACTTACCACAGTCTCACCATCTGTGAAGAATTCCATGTGCAATCCAATTGGATTTCCTGGCGAACAACCAAAACAATTGTATCCTGCCTCTTTGTTATCAGCGAAGGCGTTTTTAATCTTTTGCATTTTCATATTTTATAATTCTATAAGCATCATGATTGTTTTCTTGATTCTAAAGAAATAAAATCAGACAATATGAACAAGAAACTTGAAATAATAATTAATTTAAACAAAAAAAACAGATTACAAAACGCACTTACTCTCATCATCAGTATCTTATATGATTATTTCATTTTTTTTAAGAACAATTATAGATAGTCTAAACGTTTACTATATTGAGAAATAACTTAGTTTTGTATTTACATCACAAATATTTACACAAATGAGAAAAACCTTTTCCCTGCTTTTTGCTATTGCACTACTGGCAAGTTGCGGACCTAAAAAACCTCAAATGGGGATACAAAGTATTCCTGTTATAGAGGTAAAGACAGAAGATGTACCTATTGTAAAAGAATTTGTTGGACAAACATATGGTTTGTTTGATATTGCCATTCGAGCACGGGTAGATGGCTATCTGGAAAGTATCCGATTTCAGGAAGGAGGCCGGGTTAAGAAAGGTCAATTATTATATACTATTGACGCTGCCCCATTTGATGCTAAAGTCGCCGAAGCCATGAGTCGTGTTGCTGAAGCCAAGACAAGACTGGTTCAGGCAGAAAGTGATTTCCAACGTTATAAACCATTGGCAGAAACCAATGCAGTTAGCCAAAGTGATTACGATGCTGCTGTTGCGAACAAAGGAGCGGCACAGGCTGGTTTGGAAGCAGCCATGGCCTCACTTGAATATGCCAGGATTCAACAGAGCTATACTAAAATTCATGCCCCCATCTCAGGTATTATAGGACGTTCGGAAGCGAAAGAATCCGATTATGTTGGCATGGCACCAAACCCGGTTGTATTAAATACCGTTTCGCGGATTGACACCATTCTGGTACGCTTTTCATTATCAGAACTACAATATTTACAGATCATCCAATATGAAAAGTCAAGGGCTACAGTTCAGGCAACTCGCGATGAACGTAAAGCTGATATTGAGCTTATTTTTGCAGATGGTTCAGTACATCCCCATCCAGGAAAAGTTGACTTCTTAGATCGAAACATAGATCCCACTACCGGTACATTAATGATACAGGCTTCTTTCCCCAATCCTGAAAAATTAGTTCGTCCCGGTCAATTTGCCAAAATCAGAGCAATCCTTGAACTGGAAAATAACGCCGTTGTCATTCCTCAAAAATGTGTTCAGGAAATACAAGGCAAATACAATGTATTTGTAGTTAGTACTGAAAATAAAATTGAATTTCGCGAAATTGAAGTAGGTCAAACAGTAGATGATATGTGGCTAATTCAATCAGGTTTGAACGCTGGAGATAAAATTGTCCTGGAAGGGCTGCACCGCGTACGCACAGGCATGACTATCCAACCGGAATTAACTGAATTTGCATCAATAAGAAATTCAACACACCAATAACCATGGGAAATTTTTTCGTTAGAAGACCGATCGTGGCCATGGTTATTGCCATCATCACGGTCATTGTAGGCGGATTGTCCATGCTCTCATTACCCATGGAACAATACCCTGACATTACCCCTCCAATGGTAGAGGTACGAGCTGCCTATACCGGGGCTAATGCCTTGAATGTGGAACAGTCGGTAGCCACTCCACTGGAACAACAAATTAATGGAGTAGATAACATGATCTACATGAAATCGACAAATGCCAATGACGGTTCTATGGCCATCCAGATTTCCTTTGAGGTAGGAACAGATCCGGATATGAATACTGTATTTAGTCAAAACAGAGTATCTGCAGCCACTGCTAAATTACCTGAAGAAGTAAAACGTCTGGGAGTATCCACTAATAAAAGTATGAGCAGCATTGTGTTGGCACTAGCTGTTTTTTCGGATGGTCGCTACGACCAGCAATTTTTAGGTAACTACTCATTGATCAATATTCAGGATATTTTGGCCCGTATCAAAGGCGTTGGACGTGTGAATGTGTTAGGTGCGAGTGATTACTCCATGCGTATTTGGGTGAAACCTGATCGTTTGGCACAACTAGGTATGACGGTTCCTGAAATAATGAATGCAATTCGCGAGCAAAATGTTATTGTTCCTGGTGGTAAATTTGGTGCTGAACCTGCCCCGGCCGGAACGGAGTTTACTTATACCGTGACTTTGCCCGATCGGCTAGTTTCCGAAAAACAGTTTGGAGAAGTTGTGATTCGCACCAACAAAGATGGTAGTCAAGTTAAACTAAAAGACATTGCTTCCATTGAACTCGGAACAGAAAGCTACAACACAAATGCAAAATTCAAAGGACAGGAATGTGCATTGATCACCATCTATCAATCTCCAGGCACCAATGCTGTTGAACTTGGTAAAAATATCCTTTCCACTATGGAGGAATTATCTGCTTCATTTCCAGAGGGGGTAAAATATGATGTGGCGTTGGATGCAACAGCTCCAATTACAGCAGGATTAAAAGAAGTAAGTATTACGTTCATTATTGCACTAATTCTGGTAATTTTAGTTGTATTCCTATTCATTCAGGATTGGCGCGCTACCTTGATTCCAACCATAGCCATCCCCGTTTCACTGATTGGTGCATTTGCTATATTTCCATTGCTTGGATTTACAATCAATACGCTTTCATTACTTGGACTCGTACTGGCAATTGGAATTGTGGTGGATGATGCCATTGTGGTGGTTGAAGCCGTTCAGGTAAACATCGAAAAAGGCATGAATAAAAAAGATGCCACTATCAAAGCGATGCAAGAGGTTACAGCACCTGTTATTGCTACGACACTAGTTTTAGTTGCTGTATTTATTCCGGTTGCTGCCATGGGCGGAATCACAGGAAGACTTTATCAGCAATTTGCCATAACTGTTGCTGTTTCTGTATGTTTTTCTTCTATCAATGCATTAACACTAAGTCCGGCATTAGCGTCTATATTACTACGGAAACCAGAATTGCCCGGTGGACTATTAGGACGCTTCTTTAAGTCGTTCAATAAAGCGTTCGACAGATCCTCTGTTTCTTACATGAAAATGACCAATATTTTTGCCCGTAAACTAACGCGAAGTGCTACTTTTATAGGAATCATTGTGGTATTGGTTGTTGTTTTGGGAAAATTTGTTCCAGGTGGATTTATTCCGGAAGAAGATCAAGGGTATCTATTTGTAAATATCCAATTACCGAATGCCTCCTCCATGCAACGCACCAATGAAGTAATGAAAGAGGTAGAAGCGATATTAAAAGAGATTGAACCGGTAAAGAGTTCTGCTTCCGCTGCAGGCTTTAATCTACTATCTGGCAGCATGTCCACCAACGCAGGGGTTATGTTCCTCACCTTAAAAGATTGGGATGAGCGACGCGGTACCGCCAACCAAATAGCACAATACCTCAACTATCAGTTTTACAACCGTATAAAAGAGGCTCAGGTATTTGCTTTTGGGCCACCTGCAATCCCTGGTTTAGGAAATGGATCTGGTTTCTCTTTAATGCTTCAGGACAAATCGGGCAATACTCCTCAGTACCTGTCAGAACAGGCAGATGAATACATCCAAAAAGCCCTGGCAAGACCTGAAATTGGAAACATATTCACCACATTTAGGGCTAATGTTCCGCAACGTCGATTAAAAATCAACCGTGATAAAGCATTAAAATCTGGTGTTGCGCTCAATGATTTGTATACGACAATTAGCTCCTTCCTGGGCGGTGCATATGTTAACGACTTTAATCGATTCGGTCGGTTATATAAGGCTTATATTCAAGCTGCTCCTGAATACCGGCAGGATGGTGATCAGCTGAATATGTTCTTTGTAAAAAACAAAGATGGTGAAAGCTTA
Organism: Marinilabiliaceae bacterium; assembly: GCA_016342595.1. Lineage (GTDB taxonomy): Bacteria > Bacteroidota > Bacteroidia > Bacteroidales > Marinilabiliaceae > JAEINY01. The sequence goes on along the minus strand of JAEINY010000234.1, from coordinate 1,579 downwards.
CCGCTTTCGTCACTGGTTGAAGTAAAAAAGAGCTATGGGCCGGAATACACGTATCGTTTTAACCTCTATCGAGCTGTGGAACTGACCGGTTCACCCGCACCTGGTTTTACATCGGCACAAGCCTTAACTGCTTTAGAAGAAGTTGCTGCCGAAGTTTTGCCCGATGGCATGGACTATGAATGGTCAGGTATGTCTTACCAGGAAAAAAAGGCCTCCGGATCCGGATCAATCGTCTTTGTGTTTGCATTGATTTTCGTCTTTCTGATTCTGGCGGCTCAATATGAAAGCTGGTCGTTACCCTTTAGTATTTTATTGGGAACCCCCTTCGCCGTATTTGGTGCCATGTTATTCGTTTGGATAGCGCGATTCTTTAGTTTGACCTTTGAGAATAACATTTTTATGCAAATATCATTGGTCATGCTCATCGCCATGGCCGCTAAAAATGCCATTTTAATAGTAGAATTTGCCAAGTTGAAATTTGATGAAGGATTGAGTTTATTCGATTCTGCCATTGAATCAGCGCGTTTGCGATTCCGTCCTATTCTGATGACAGCCTTCTCTTTTATTTTAGGTGTATTTCCATTGGTCGTTGCCTCCGGTGCAGGTGCTGAGGCCAGAAAAGTAATGGGTATGGCATTAATAGGAGGTATGACATTAGCAACCATATTGGGCGTTGTATTATATCCGATGTTATTTGTGTTCATTGGAAAACTGGCCGGATATGAGAAAAAACGTGAACTAGCCGCTCAAAAGAAAGAATCATGAAACAATTAAAATATTTCAAAATACAGGTGCTCTTTCTGGCCCTATTAGCCTTAGGTGCCAGTTGTAAAATGGGGAAAAACTATTCCCGCCCTGAAATCACTTCGCCGGATTCGTTTCGGTTTGCCGAAGGTGACACCACTTTTAATACCGCCTTAAAATGGTGGGATCTTTTTGATGATCCGGTATTGGATACACTAATTCAAACCGCTTTAACACATAATAAGGATGTTTTAGCGACCGCTCACAATGTGGAAGCAGTGCGTATCCAAATGGCCATTCAAAAGGCTGATATACTACCTAAATTCAATCTTTCCGGTCAGGCTCAACATGGAAACTTCATTGGTGTACAACAAGAGACTACATCAAGTAATTTTAATATATTTGGGCAGGCGAGTTGGGAAATTGATTTTTGGGGTAAATTTCGTCGTTTAAACGAAGTCGCCAAAGCTCAATACCTGGCTTCTGAATACGGTTTATCATCCTTGAAACTGTCACTCATATCAACAGTGGCAACAACTTATTTCCAGGTCTTGGAGTTTCGCGAGAAACAACAAATTGCGGAATCAACCTATGCCATTCGTGATAGCTCCTACCGCTTGATCAAACAACGGTTTGAGGCAGGTATCATTCCTGAAATCGACCTGAATCATGCACAGATTCAGAAGGCTATTGCGGCTAGTGCCATTCCGGTATACAAGCGCTATGCTGCACAAGCGGAAAATGCGCTAAGTGTTTTAACAGGACGTAATCCAGGCGGATTAACTTCTGCCAATAAACTGGCAAACATTACTCCTATTCCGGAAATACCGGCTGG
>JAEINY010000233.1 GCA_016342595.1 Marinilabiliaceae bacterium | reverse complement strand
AGTAATTAATAATCAATAAAAATTAGCGATTATTATTAATTCGGCTCAAAATATTATACAATGAGGGTGGGCGGGTTCCATTTCAATGATAAATCAGGGATCGTTGCTGTATAAGCATTGTATCCTTTGAAAACTTTCTATTCAATCCTTTCAGGATTGTGCTTAAATACCCTCTTGAATCGGGTGAGTATCAATGATTCGTCAGGGGATCTACAGCCCCTAACGAATCATTGGTATTGATGGATTAGTTCAATCCCAGACTTTTGATGTAAGCTTCGTTATTGGATGGTCGGCCAAGGAATGTTTCCACCGCTTCGATGATGTCGCTTTGTTGTCCGGTAGACAGGATCAACTCACGAAAACGTTTCCCGGTAGCCGGGTCGGTCAGCCCATTTTTCTCGAACTCGGTATACATGTCCTGTGCATATACTTCGGACCACAGGTAACCGTAGTAATACACCGGATGGGTGTTGATATGTATCCAGCTGGCCTGGGGATGGGTGCCTTCCACATAGATATCCATCACGCCCAGTTCTTTATCGATCTTCTTCCACAGACCATCGGAGTCCAGTGCTACCTCAGGATTGTATTTGTTATACAGGTTCATGTCGTAGAAACAGTTACGCAACGACGACAGGGCATAATAACCGGACGATACGTTTTTGGCTTTCACCATGTTATCGAACAACTCTTTGGGCAATACCTCACCCGTTTCATAATGTTTCGCGAATGAACTGAGCATTTCATAGTTCATGGTCCAGTTCTCAAAGATCTGCGACATGGATTCAATGAAGTCGGTCTTTGAACTGGCTTGCAAGGAAAATTCACCCTTGTAGGACAAGCCATCAATGATATGACCAAACTCATGAAACAGGGTGTTTAGTTCTTTAAAACTGAGTAAGGATGGTATGTTTTCGGTTGGCCGGGTGAAATTACCCAACAGCATGTTGGTGGGTATTTCAAGGCCTGCTTCGGTCATTTGACCCGCTTTTAAGCCAACGCCATAGAACCAGGATTCTTTATTGGGACGGGGAAACAGATCCAGGTAAAAACGACCCACTAACTGTTCGCCTTCGAATACCTCGTACATATCCACCTCTTGGTGCCAGACTGATGCATTGGCTACCTTTTTGAATTCCAGGTTGAACAACTCGGAATAGATGTCAAGTACCCCCTTCAGACATTGATCAATGGGCAAATAGGCTCTGAGTACTTCGTGGTCTACCTGGTATTTGTTTTTTAATATCTGGTTGGTGTAGTAGGCGATGTCCCAAACTTTTAGAGGACTACCCGCAATGGCTGAAGCGTCTTTTTTCTTTAAGGCACTTAAGGCTTTCAAGTCTGCACTGGCTTTTCCTTTGGCCCGATCGGCTAAATCGTTAATAAATGACCAGACTGTTTCGGGGTCCTTCGCCATCTTGGGATACAGGTTGTAGGTGGCATAGGTATCATAGCCCATGATATTGGCTAAGGCATGGCGTTTTTTTACCAGTTGTTCCAGTATGTCCAGATTCTTATCGGCTGCCCGGTTGTTAAACTTTAGATAGTAGGCTTTGCGCGTTTCTTCCATTTGGGCGTTACTCATCACCGGCCCCTTGGTGGCATTCATCACCGGTATTTCGTAGCGCTGATCACCTTTGCGGTAAGTGTTTTTGAAATTCTCAGGCAATCCTTTGGCACCCGCTTCATCCAGTACCAGCACTTCAGCAGCGCTGTTCATGTTATTGGAATACTCCGAAGTATGCTGGCTGATTTCTTTGGTGAGCGTTAGGTATTGTTCCCTTTTAGCTGCTTCCAGGTTGACCCCCGATTGTTCAAAGTTCAATATCAGGTCGTCCACCAGGCGCTTCCGGTTTTCTTTCAATTGGGTGTATTCATCCGACTCTTTCACACGTACCATCTGGTTGAAGATCACTTTGTCGGAATAAATGGTGGTGGATAAGGAATCCAATAGTTGATAACTGTCCAGTCCATTAACCCTGGAAAGGGAATCGGGTGATACCCAATACATCATGAAACAGTTGTTGGAAGCGATATTCATCTTATTAATGATATCATCCATTGCTGCAAATACCGTATTAAAGGTCGGTTTTTTCGATTGCCTGATGGCTTCAATGGCTGCCGAAGCTTCTTCCAGCGTGATATGGGCGTATTCTTTTATGTCATTGGCCGATACATTGGCGTAATCAACCGGTGCATTCAGGTCCGTCAGAAAGGGGTTTTTGGAAGGTACCTTCCCTTGTTGACAACCTAAAACGAGCGCCAATACAGTCGAGTAAAGTAGTGTTTTCCTCATTTTATGAATAGATTAAAAACGATTATATTATTTTAGTTGCAAGATAGTAAATCAATTATTAATGTTTAATTATTAACTGAAACCACTAGGGGGATGTTACATCGAATTTGTACAACATTCTGGTAAAAGTTATCCCCTAAGCGTCTAAATGTTGGCGTGGCTGGTTGTGTGGAGGGATGATGAATAAAACCATGTGTAAAGGGTTGGAATAGCTTTAAGAATAAGTTTTGGCTTTTCTGAAAACCCAAAGCTAGTGCTACAAATTGCAAGTTTAAGTATTTATTAATGGTGCAACCTACTGATATATGAAACACCTAATTACAATATATCAACTGCTTCGCAGTTTTCTTTAATGGAACCGCGAATTTAACGAATTACACGAATTCGTTTTCCGCCGGAAAACGTTAATTACCAGAAATTTTAATAATTCGTTTAATTAGCGTAATTCGCGGGTTAAAGAAAAAATTTATTTGATTGGAAGCAAAGTAAAATAATACTTGAATTTAGAATTTGAAGCACTAGTGTCTGCTTTTTTGAAACTTTTCTTTAAAAAATCACTATAACTTGCTGTTTGCCTATGCGGGAATCGATATATCCTAGTTATAGGAAAATGACGTTTGGTGAAAGGGCAGTATTGACCAGGTGAGGTATTCGTGTTATTAGAAGGAGAACAGATTGGAAGGGATAAAGAATAAAATTCTGGAGTTAGAAGCGAACAACAGAAAATTAAAGCAAAAAAACGATGAACTGGCGCAGGCCTTGTTCCAGGCGAGTGTTGCCAAGGACAGCTTACAGGCTTTATGCGATGAATTTGAGGTTCAGCTAAAGCATATACAGGAATCGGAATCGAAGCTTAAGAAGCTGTTCCGGCTTTCGTATGATGCGATCCTGTTTTTAAACGAAAAAGGGACCATACTGGATTGTAATGATGCCTGCCTGCGAATGTTCGGTTATGAGGATAAACAGGCATTCATTGGTAAAACCACTTTAGAAATAACACCCGCTTGCGACCACGAAATCACCCAAAGATATCTCACAAAGCTTATTAATAATAAAGGACATCAGCGTATTGAAAAATATTTCCTGACCCGAAATGGTAAAGAATTTCCGGCGCTTGTTTCATCCAGTAAAATTGATAAGCAGTCAGGGATCATCTCCTCGGTGATACAGGATTTATCGCTACAAAAGAAATATGAGCAGGAACAGACTCTGCAAATTAATCTGCTCACCAGGCAAAATAGTGTCCAGCAGGAAATTCAAAAAGCATCGTCGACCCAAGAGCTCAAGACGCACTTATGCCATATTCTGCTGAAGCATACCGGTGCAAACTCTGTTTGGTTAATGGTAACCAGAGATGATTGTGTGGATTCACTTTATTATAGCCAACAGCAGGATGGTGGTTATGTGCACAGCCAGGTGCCTTGCAGGAAGCAAGAGCCACATTGGCCATTTACCAAAGCTGATACATGCCTCAACGGGCGGGTGATGCAATTGAAAGATGACGCCATCATCTATCTGCCGGAGTTAAATCAGTCCTCTAATGTATTGGATCAGCTACTGTTCGTTACCAAGCTTAAATCGGGTAAGAAATACTTTTGGGGGGCGAATTACGAAACAGTTTCCAACGGCACCATGACCGACAAAGCGGTTTTACAACATATCTCCCCACAATTAGCATCTGCCTTTGACAGCCTGGATGCATACGAGCAGCTCACTGAAAATGAATTACGTTTTCGGGCACTGATTGAAAAATCGGATGATATTATTGTCATCCGCAATGAGGTTGGAGAATATACTTATGTGAGTCCTTCTATCAGGAAATATGGATTGGAACCGGAAGATATTATTGGAAAATCGGCCATTCACTTTGTGCATCCCGATGATATGCAACGAATTCTGACTGCTACCAATGAGCTACTACCGGTACCTGGTGGTTCATGTCATTTGGAAAATATTCGATTGATATTACCTCATAGTATCATAGCCCATGCCCATGTGACAATGACCAACCAGTTGGATCAGAATGGCATCAATGGCTTTGTCATTAACATCAAAGATGTGTCGGAAACGTTTCGTTATGAAAAGCAGCTCCGGGAGAGTGAGGAAAAATACCGGATACTTTTCGAAAATGGTAGTGGCGGTATTGCCCGGTCTATTTAGGGGGGATATCGTGTAGTTCCATTGGCAATGGCATTAAGTAAATAATAGAAAAAAATAAAGAACAGGCTGAAAGCCTGAGATATCGAAGCTTGGGGCATCGCCCCAAGCATATAGTAATGCAGAATTTATCAGACTGAAGGTCTGAGACAGACAACAAATAAATCGTATTGTCTCACCCATTCAGGGTGATGACCCCACCACTTAAATTATACTTGGGGCGGTGCCCCAAGCTTTGTTGTTAAAGGCCTTCAGCCTTACCGAAATTAAGATCCATTCTCAACGAAACTCTTTTCTATAGTTAATAGTTATTTCTATCCGTCCCCTTAGTAGTAGATGATAACCGACTGCCAGATACCTTATTTTAATATAAATCAATCGGTAATTAGAATATACCCAAATGATTTAGGAAGAGTAATAAAATAACTTTTAAACCACAAATATCGCAAATGGACACAAATGAGTCAGACAACTGCTTCGCTGTTTCCTGTTTTGTTGTCCGCTAATTTCGCTAATTTAACGAATTATACCGTTTACTAATCAAAATGCGCCTTTAGTGCGTTTCACTTCTAAACGCCCTTTGATTATGGATGGGCATTAACCATAACTAATTACAAAATGCTTTATCAATTATTTTGTAATACTTTTGAAATAATAACACTGTGGGTTTATATCAAAAGAGGTTGCCTGTGAAGCACCCTCTTTGTAATGGCTTATTTTGTTAACGGGTACTACTAATTCACCATACTCCAGATAGTATAGCCTCCCGACAAGTTATGTAAGATCTCAAAACCGTTCTGCTGCAGAATCAGGAATGCCAGGTAGCCGCGTAATCCTTTGGCACAATAAACGTATGTTGTTTTGTTTTTATTTAGTTGTCCCAGGTTGTTACGCAACGTATCCACCGGTATTTCAATGGCTCCCTCAATCTTACCCAAGGCTGAAATTTCACCGGGTGTACGCACATCCAACACCTGGTAATCGTCTTTGGATTCCTTGGCGATCACTTCTTTTAAATCTTCCACACTGACTTCGCTGTAGTTGGCATGCAGGGCATTGGAAGCGACATATCCCGACACCACTACCGGATCTTTAGCCGGTGAGAAGGGGGGGGCATATGCCAGATCTAATTTTGGTAAATCGGATATCTTCAGTTGGGCATAAATAGCCGTACTCATCACATCGATGCGTTTATCCACCCCGTGCTCACCAAATATCTCACAGCCCAGTATGGTACCATCTTCAGGGGCATAATAGGTTTCGATGATCATCTCTTTCTGATCGGGATAATAACCTGGTGTAGCACCAGCCAGGATCAGGTTTGTCTTAAAGGCGATGCCTTTCTGGTTCATAAAAGCGGGATTCATACCGGTACGCGCCAGTGTTTTTTCAAATACCTTCACAATGGCGGTTTTATATCCCCCGGCAAAAGTATCCGATCCGCCTGCCGCATTCTGTCCGGCTGTACGTCCACCTTTATTGGAGTGCGTACCAAGAGGCAGGTAGTCATATTCGTTGGTCTGTATATTTTTAATACTGGCACAATCGCCGGCGGCATAGATATCGGCTAAGGAGGTCTCCATGCGCTCATTGACCTTCAACGCCCCATTTCCAATGTGCTTCGCCCCTTTGGTAGTGAGCAATTCGGTATTGGGACGAATACCCACACTCATCAAGACGTAATCCGTCTTTATCGACTCGGTGTCTGAAATCATCACTTCAGAAATAGTGGGACCATCTAACTTAAACTCTTTCACAAAGGTGTTGGTGATCACCTCGATGCCATGCTGCTGCATGGTTTGGCGGGCGAAATGGCTGAACTTGGCCTCCCACATGGGTAGTACCTGTGAACTACCTTCAATTAATGTCACTTCTTTACCTAACTCGCGCAGGTTTTCTGCTACTTCCACACCAATCAGTCCGGCACCCATCACGGTGATGTGCCTGGCTGATGAAGGAATGGCTTCTTTCATCATTTTATCGTAATCTTCCAGGCTACGGCAAGGTGACCAATTGGTGGCTGTTTCAATATTTTTCACCGGTGGCACAAAGGTGTGGGCACCTGCTGTATACACCAGCTTATCGTAGGCATATTCACCTTTTGAAGTGACTATTTTATGGTCCTCCGGCCGTATCTCCAGGACTTCTTCTTCCAGGTGCATCTCTATATTAAAGCGTGTGCGCAGTAATTCTGATTCCACCACGATCAGTTTATCACGATGGTTAATCACACCTGACAAGGCGTATGGAATGCCACAGGTTGCATAACTGACGTGACTGGTTTTCTCGAATAGCAGTATTTCAGCGTCTTCATTTTCACGTCGCGCTTTGGCCGCAGCAGAGGGGCCGGCAGATAATCCGCCGATGATTATAATTCGTTTCATTCTGGTTATGTTTCAATTTGAAGGATGAAGTACACTGGATATTCATTCCACTGAGGGGGAACTAGGCACGATGCACATATTACCAGGCACCATAGACGATTAGTTGTTGATCCAACGATCCAGTTTGTGCCAACCACCGGCGTTATGTACTTGGGAAAGTCCATTCTGCAACAAAATACCTTTGGCCGAAGCACTACGCATACCCGATGCACAACAGACCACTAAGGGTGCGTTCAGCTTTTTTAGTTTTTTAATGGCTGAGTCATTCAAGCGGTCCGCCGGCATGTTGATGGATCCGGCTATGTTACCGTATTTAAATTCCTCGGGTGAGCGCACATCAATAATTTGTGCACCTTGCTCTAATGCTTCTAACACTTCTTGCTTACGTTTTCCAAAAAGCAGATCAAATAATCCCATTATAATAGTTTGAAAGAGTATGACTGATTAGTTGTTGTTTAATTGTGCATTGACCGCTGTCCACGGGCCGCCATCTACTAAATTGGAAATGCCATTTTGATGCAGATAGCCGCAGGCAGCATAACTGCGACCGCCTGATTCACAACAAACAATTAAAGGAGCTTGTATACTTTTAATTTCCGTTAAGCGATTGGGAATAGAGTCTAGTGGAATATTGATTGATCCGGGGACATTGCCCATTCGAAACTCTTCAGTCGTTCGCACATCAATGACAACAGCATTTTTTAAATCCATGTAATTCTAATCTTAGTAGTTTTTATTGCTTGATTATTCTGAGGGCAAAACTACGATCCTTAAAAAAGCTGTTTTGTGCCTATTGTCACATAAGGTGGATGATTTCAATTTTATTTCGAGATAATTTGATTTTACCCAGCTTCTCCATTTGCTTTAACAATCGGGATATTACTTCGCGAGAAGTGCTTAAGTCATCGGCAATTTCCTGATGAGTCCCCAGCAAAATTTGACTCTTCTTTTCTTCTGATAGTTGAATCAGATATTGCTCCAGGCGTTCATCCATCTTTTTAAAGGCAATGCTATCGATGGTTTGGAGCAATTCTTCAAAGCGTATGCGGTAGGATTGCATAATGAAATTCCGCCAGCTGGAATACTTTGTCATCCACTCTTCCATACAACGGATGGGTACCATAATGGATGTGACTTTTTCAATGACCGTGGCCCGCACTTCACTTCTGGCTTTTGCCATGCAGCACGATAGGGTGGACGCACAGGTATCTCCGCCATTGAGATAATACAAGAGTAGCTCATTGCCCTCATTATCTTCGCGCACCACTTTAATGCTGCCATTTAATAAGAGGGGCATAGATACCACATCGTCACCAATCTCAATAAAATTGTGGCCCGCATCAATGGTTTTTGAAGTACAGTAGCGCTCCATTTCAGCCAGCAAGGCGGGTTCTATTAACACCGGGAATTTCTGCTTTATGACGTCTATCATATCCATTTATCAAAGATAATAACTATCGGGCGGCGGATTATTCTTTTTTTGATTAAAACATGTTTGAAATGTGAAAATATATACCATTATTTACTGTTTGTAGCACTAGTATGAAAGAGATGTGGAATCAACGCTATCAGGGAGAAGAGTATGTATACGGCTGTGCGCCTAACACACATTTCAAGGCCTTCCTTGATGGTTTGAAGCCCGGCCGGTTATTGCTTCCTGGCGAAGGGGAAGGGCGGAATGCCGTATATGCTGCGACTATGGGATGGCAGGTCACAGCCATGGATTACAGTGAAGAGGCCCAAAAGAAAGCATTGGCCCTGGCAGAGAAAAATCAGGTATCTTTTGATTATCAATTAAGCCCCATTGAATCCTTCCAGCCAGAAGCCAGCACATACGATGTGATAGCCTGTGTCTTCCTGCATTTGCCTGCTGAAGCCAGGCATCAGGCTTATGAGAATCTACTGAAAGGCCTAAAACCAGGGGGCCATTTTTTTGTCACGGGATTCACTAAGCAGCAATTGCAATATAGCAGTGGAGGACCTAAAAATGCGGATTGGTTGTTCTCGGCAGATGAGTTGGAAAAGGAATTTGGCGGATTGACGATCCTGCACAATCAAGAGCAGATTATCACCTTGGATGAAGGTGATTTTCATGCCGGAGAAGCATCCATTGTGGAATTTGTTGGCCTAAAACCTGAATAACAAAGCAACCTTTGCATGGTCTTTGCATCATCTACTTAATGAAGCCACCGGAATGCTCATCCATCATTGCAGATAAGTGAGGTGGCTTTTGGGTAATGTAGTGATCCTTAAGGGTTGCACCATGAAAAACTAAAATAACAATTATGAAGAAGTACTTAGTATTCGCTCTCTTAGTGGTTTTTATAAC
>JAEINY010000232.1 GCA_016342595.1 Marinilabiliaceae bacterium | reverse complement strand
TAAAACTCAATTTTCCTCCGCGATCTCTGCGGTTTAAAATCATTTAGTATGTCAAATTTACTCCCCTATTTAAATAAAAAGCGCATTGAAGCCGGTTGCGACGAAGCCGGACGTGGTTGCCTGGCTGGTCCGGTAGTAGCAGCTGCGGTGATCTTACCAAAAACGTTTACTCACGAACTGCTAAACGATTCAAAAAAACTGACTGAGAAACAACGCGAGAAACTACGTCCCATCATTGAGGAGGTGGCATTGGCCTGGGCGGTAGGCATTGTCGATCATAAAGAAATAGATGACATCAATATTCTGAACGCTTCTTTTTTAGCCATGCACCGTGCCGTAGACCAATTGAAACGAAAACCTCAGCACCTGTTAATCGATGGCAACCGGTTTAAAGCCTATAAGGAGATTCCACATACCTGCATCGTAAAAGGAGACGGTAAATATTTATCCATTGCGGCTGCCAGCATATTGGCCAAAACGCATCGGGATGAATGGATGAATAAAGCGCATGCTGAATATCCGCAGTATGCCTGGGACAGAAATAAAGGCTACCCCACCAAAGCACATCGGGCGGCCATTGCTGAACATGGTGTCACACCCTTACATCGAATGACATTCCGCTTATTGGATGATCAATAAAAATGAACTAAATAACCTACTTAACAGTATTCTCCCCCACTATGGTTGCAAGCTATTTTCAACCATAGTGGACAAGCACTTGCAACCCTGGTGGGAAATGATTCTCAACCAGTGTCAAACAATTAGAGTGCCCCCGTCTGCATTAAGAGTTGACAGGTACTTTAAAACCTCCTATGCGGTATAAAGCTATCTTTTCACCGTTATAGGATCGAATCAATATTCGTCCACTACACACATTCATCAACTAATTGATTCATACAAGAAATCGGAATAACAATCAAACAATACATAATCTCAGAGTTAACTTATCAATAATATTAGGTACTTTTGATATTTTTTAAAACTTATCATATTATGAAAATCACTTTAACAACCTTCTTAACTTTATTATTGCCCTTAATGTCCTTTTCACAGGATGTCATCCACATGAAGGATAATTCCGAGAATATAGGAACCGTTATTGAAATTGCACAATCAGGTGTCACCTATTCACCAGACGGATACCCGAAAACAGTATCTAAAATCATTCCCATTGATAAAATCTATATGATTGTTTTTGAAAATGGAAAAACAGACAAACTCACTGAGTATAGATCTTCCAATACAAATACAACGTCTAATAAAAGTGTATCAACAACAAATAATTCAATAGAAGAAACTAAATATGAAAGTTCCTTTTTCAAACATAAAAATGACCATAACATCACACTTGCTACCGGATACGGGAATAGTTATGGAGGTATTGGTTTAAGATTTCAATATCGAACAGGTGACATTATGGGAGTAGGTTTTCATGGTGGACTTGGTTTATTTCCTGCACTTGGAGATGTTCATATTTTTCCATCCGCTGGTGTGAAATGGTTTTTCTATAAAGGTATTTACCTAAATGGTCAATTTGGAGCCTTTGGGGTGGAAGAAGATTACAGTGGCTATTATGCCTACGACGAATCGGAAGAAATATTATGGGGGCCTTCATTCATGACAGGTGTTGACTGGGTTTGGGGTAGTAAAATTGGCATTGGTTTTAATGCCGGAGTAGGTGCCTCTTTAGATATTGAAAACAGTGATCTTTGGCCAGCCATAGACTTAGGTTTTTTACTTCGATTCTAAAAAGAACAATATTTCATAGTCATTGAGGATGCTCTTTTTTGCATTCTCTTTTTTTTGCACAAACTAAGCCCAACTTACTATACAACATCTATCCACCAACCACCTTAAGACACTATTCTTACGCAACACGTATGACTCAAACCTAATATTTTTCAGTTTGGTTATAAATTGAAAGTTATATCTTAGCCCTCTTAAAAATAACTCATACAATACCGGAGTTTTATTTGGGAGAGATTGACTTTGCAAACAATTACAATTTATCATTGTTAGGTGGATGCGAAGTTGAAATCACTTAAAAATAAATTCCTTAAATAAACATTTATGAAACGTATAGCAGCATTACTATTGATTGTTAGCCTGGGCTTCAGTCAATTTGCGAAAGCAGATGAGGGAATGTGGTTGTTACCGCTGATCAACAAACTGAACATTAACAAAATGCATGAGATGGGGCTGAAATTATCGGCCGAAGAGATCTATAGCATTAACAACAGCAGTATGAAAGATGCCATCGTCATCTTCGGCCGCGGTTGTACCGGTGAAATTATCTCTGACCAGGGATTAATCCTCACCAACCACCACTGTGGTTATGGTAGCATCCAGTCATTAAGTTCCGTAGAACACAATTACCTGGAAGATGGTTTCTGGGCTAAGAAGCCGGAAGAGGAATTACCGGCTCCCGGCTTAACGGTTACTTTCATGAAAAGCATGGAAGATGTGACAGAAAACATCAACAGTGCTTTAAATGAGAAGATGACTGAGGAAGAGCGCGCTGAAAAGATTCGTGAAATCACTAAGGAATTAACGACTAAAGCATCGGAAGATGGCCGTTACAATGCCATTGTAGAAGACTACTTTGAAGGCAACCAGTTTTTCCTGATTGTATACGAAAAATTTGAAGATGTGCGTTTTGTAGGTGCGCCTCCTTCATCAATCGGTAAATTTGGTCACGATACCGACAACTGGATGTGGCCTCGTCACACAGGTGATTTCAGCATGTTCCGTGTTTACTGCGGACCCGACGGAAAACCGGCCAAATATTCAAAAGATAACAAACCTTACCAACCTGCGCATCACTTGCCAGTCTCTGTAAAAGGTGTGAAGAAAGAAGATTTCGCCATGACGGTTGGTTTCCCCGGAAGCACGAACCGTTACCTGACTTCCTGGGGTATTGTTGAGCGCATGGAAATCATCAACCATTCGCGTATCAAACCTCGCGGTATCAAACAAGAGATCTGGAATGCAGATATGTCGGCCGACGAGAAAGTACGTATTCAGTATGCTTCTAAATATGCAGGCAGCTCCAACTACTGGAAAAACAGTATTGGCATGAACCGCGGCTTGAACAATTTGAACGTAGTAGCCAAGAAAGAAGCGTTGGAAGCTGATTTCGAAAAATGGGTGAATGCCTCAGCCGATCGCAAAGCTAAATATGGTGAGGTTCTGCCAAACCTGAAAAAAGCTTATGCCGACCGTGCTGATGACATGATGGCCACTTACTTCCTACGCGAATGTGCATTATCCGGCACTGAAGTTATTACATTCTCATTAGTAGCCCGTGATCTTGAAAAGGCATTGGAAGAAGAGAATCAGGAAGCCATCACAACAGCCCTTGAGTACATGAAAAAAGCGGGTGAGCGCTTCTACAAAGATTATAATCCGGCTACCGATAATAAAGTGATGGCAGCCATGTTGAAATTGTATTTCGATGACATTGCCAAACAGTATCATCCCGGTTTCTATGAAACCATCCACAAAAAGTTCAAAGGTAATTTCGCTAAATTCGCGGATAACGTATTTGCCAAATCCATTTTTACGGATGAAGCTCGTTACAATGAATTTGTAGCTGATCCAAGCTTGAAAAGCCTGCAAAAGGATTTAGTTTTCCAGGCAGGCTTATCTACTTACGATACCTATAAGGAGCTTTATGGTAAAACCAAAGAAAGTACTCAAGCCATTAATAAGAACAACCGTTTATTCCTGGCTGGTTTAATGCAAATGCAATCGGATAAGGTATTCTACCCGGATGCTAACTTCACCATGCGTTTAAGCTATGGTTCGGTAGGGGATTATGAACCTAAAGATGGTGTGGTTTACAAACACTTCACAACCATCGAGGGAATTATGGAGAAAGAAGATCCGAATAACTATGAGTTCCTCGTTCCGGCTAAACTAAAAGAGCTTTATAAAAATAAAGACTACGGACAGTATGCCAATGCAGATGGCACTATGCCGGTTTGTTTCACTACCAATAATGACATTACCGGTGGTAACAGTGGAAGTCCGGTTATTAATGCCAATGGCGAATTATTCGGCTTAGCCTTTGATGGTAACTGGGAAGCCATGAGTGGTGATATTGCTTTTGAAACAGAATTACAGAAATGTATTAATGTGGATATTCGCTATGTATTATTCATCATTGACAAATATGCAGGTGCCACTAACCTGATTGATGAAATGACTTTGGTAAAATAATTACCAGTACGAGATAAAGAACAGAAAGACGGCTTCGGCCGTCTTTTTTTGTTAAAATAATATAAATAGCCGAACAAATCATTTCTTCCTTCATCGGAATCTCTTAGTTTAGCCACTTACAAATTATAAGTGATCCGACATATGCGATATATTATCACCATTTATTTATTCAGTTTCATCTTTTTATCCGGCCTGCAGGCAGATGAAGGCATGTGGCTCCCCTTTTTAATGAGCAATAGCCAGATTGCAGTTATGCAGCAACGGGGCTTAGAAATTCCTTTTGATACTATTTATAATGAACAGGATCCATCCTTAAAAGATGCTATTGTATCCTTGGATCATGGTTCGTGTACCGGCGAATTCATCAGTCGGGAAGGTCTGTTATTAACAAATCACCACTGTGGTTATGAAGAGATTCAGCAACATAGCTCCATCTCGCATAATTATTTAGAAGATGGATTTTGGGCCCGGAACCGTTCTGAAGAACTGCCCAATCCGGGAAAAACAGCCACTCTATTAATTGAAGCGCATGATATCACTGACCAAATCAACAAAAATTTATCTGAGGATCTTTCAGAAAAAAGACGCCAATCGGTTATTGACAGCGTCATTACACTAATTGAAACAGAGGCCGCACTAAAGTCAGGCTATGATGCCGCCGTTAAACCCTTCTTTAAAGGCAACACCTGGTTCCTGTTTCTCACACAGACTTATTCTGATGTTCGATTAGTGGGAGCCCCTCCATCGTCCATTGGTAAATTTGGTGGCGAAACCGATAACTATATGTGGCCACGTCACACTGGTGATTTTTGCTTTTTCAGAGTCTATTGTGCCCCGGATGGTTCTCCTGCTGAATACGCAGCTGAGAATATCCCTTTTCGACCCAAAAAACATTTAAACATTTCACTTTCGGGCATCCAGGAAAATGATTACACCATGGTGTTAGGGTATCCCGGTGAAACCAATCGCTTTTTAACTTCACATGGCGTAGAGGAAATTCAATCGGCCATCAACCCAGTCATCACAGAAGTGCGAGGGATCAAACAAGATATCTGGAAAAAAGAGATGTTGGCGAGTCCTGATGTAGAAATAAAATATGCCGCTAAATATTCGCAATCGAGTAATTACTGGAAGTACAGCATTGGCCAAAACATGGGGTTGACTAAATTAAATACCCTTGAGCAACGTAAAACTGAAGAAACAGAATTCAAGAAATGGGTGGATGCCGATTCATCCAGGATAAAACAATGGTCTAAAACCCTCCCCATTATTCAGGCCTCCTATCTGCTCGGCCGCAACCTGACTGAAGCTGAACATATTTCTTATGAGACCTTAATTACCGGAACCGATCTGACTTTAATAGCATTAACCGTCTCTCCTTATGTGATTGAATTATCAATGACTGAAAAAAACTCGGATGCCTACCATTCCTTGCTCTCCGAAGCCAGGACGGAACTCCGAAAACTCTATCGTGATTTTGATGCCCGGGTCGATCAGAAATTATTAACAAAAATGATAGGCTTTTACCTGGCCAACATTCCGGAGAATTTACGGGTAGCTGAAGAAAGCCTGTTGGGAAAGAAATTCATTCAGAAACATGACGCTTTCAGTGCGCAACTCTTCAAAAAGACCATGCTCACTGACTCCACAAAAATATTTGAACTCATTGAAAAGGCTGATACCGATTTATTGTACGAGGATCCGGGCCTGCGTTTTGCCCATCAAGTATTGGCAAATTACTACCAGTTGGTTGGTCTGCAGGAACATTTTGATGTTCAAAAAAACAAACAAATCCGTAAATACATTGAAGGTAAAATGATAATGGATTCCCACCATGACTTTTACCCGGATGCCAACTCCACCATGCGGATCACTTACGGTCAAATCAATTCCTACTATCCCAAAAATGGCGTTAAATACAAACACCAAACGACTTTAAGTGGTGTATTTGAAAAGGTAGCTACTAACAATCCCGATTATACAGTTTCTCAACGACTGCAAGAATTATATGATCAAAAAGATTACGGCTCCTATGCTTTAAAAGATGGCCGCATGCCGCTTTGTTTCATTACTGATAATGATATCAGTGGTGGTAACAGTGGAAGTCCTGTGCTTGATAAGAAAGGGAACTTAATCGGCCTGGCTTTTGACAGTAACTGGGAAGCCATGACCGGTGATCTGACATTTGAGCAAGATTTGCAAAAATGCATTTGCCTGGATATTCGTTACATTCTATTTATTGTGGACAAATATGCCAAGGCATCCCATCTGATAGAAGAGATCTCCATTGACAACTCTGACGCATAAAGCGCTGTTGTTAATGGTAATTATTATCATGCAGAGTATTGCGAATAAATATTTCACCCAACTCAAAAAAAACAGAAGGTTATGGGACTACAAATCATTGAAATTGCTTCGGCATTTATTGTTCTGTTTGCTGTCATCGATATATTGGGTTCATTGCCCATTATCCTGGACCTCCAAAAAAAGAGTGGCCCCATCAAGGCTTTCCAAGCTACCTCGGTGGCCTTCACCATAATGATCATTTTCCTCTTTGTAGGTGAGGCACTGCTCGGATTATTTGGTGTTGACATTTCATCGTTTGCCATTGCCGGTTCGTTTGTACTCGTGATCATGGCATTTGAAATGATATTAGGAGTAGAGATTTTCAAACACGATTCGCCAAGCGGAGCCTCCATCGTCCCCATTGCTTTTCCCTTAATTGCCGGTGCCGGTTCCTTTACAACGCTTTTATCTTTAAGAGCTGAATTTGCCACTATCAACATTATCATTGCCCTTTTTCTGAATATTGTGGTTGTCTTTTTTGTTCTTAAATCGTCAAAATTTGTAGAACGCCTCTTTGGACAGGGTGGTATTTATGTGCTAAAAAAATTCTTTGGCATTATCCTATTAGCGATGGCCATTAAATTATTCATGACTAATTTTGGCAACATTGTCATGGAATTCATAAAAAACATCAATGGCTAAAAACAAGTTTTACGTGGTTTGGCAAGGTGCTAAACCAGGCATATACCACTCATGGGCAGATTGCCAGGCACAAATAAAAGGCTATAAAGGCGCAAAATTTAAAGGCTTTCCATCTCTTGCTGAGGCACAGGCAGCTTATCAAGACAGTCCCCTGAACCATATTGGCACCAAAACGCCAACAAAAAAAACGCCCCTGCAAAGCAATTCTTCCCATCAACCTATTCAAGAAAGTTTGTCCGTTGACGCCGCTTGCAGTGGTAATCCCGGTGTTATGGAATACCAAGGCGTCTACACGAAAACCGGAGAAGTCTGGTTTCATCAGAAATTCCCGGTTGGCACCAATAATATTGGCGAGTTTTTAGCCCTTGCCCATGGCATTGCCTATTTGGAACAAAAGAAAATTAAACTTCCCATCTATACCGATTCCAGAATTGCCATGGCCTGGCTGAAAAAGAAAAAATGTGGTTCAAAACTAGCTCGAAACAGAGCGACACAGCCCGCATTCAATTTGGTGGACCGGGCTGAAAAATGGTTAGCAGAAAACAGTTTTCAGGTCAAAGTCTTAAAATGGGATACTAAAAACTGGGGTGAAATACCCGCTGATTTTGGACGTAAATAAACACGTGTTAAGTCAAGAGTGAAAAAGTGAAAGAGAAAAGGGAAAAGTATTAACACATTGATCATCTGATATACTCCATGAATATTACCCGAAATAGCAAGCTTGACCGGACCCTAGTGCGACAAATTGCAAGTTTAAGTATTTATTAATGGTGCCACCTACTGATATATTAAACACCTAATTACAATATATCAACTGCTTCGCAGTTTTCTTTAATGAACCGCGAATTTAACGAATTACACGAATTCGTTTTCCGCCGGAAAACGTTAATTACCAGAAAATTTAATAATTAGCGTAATTCGCGGTTTAAAAAAAATTTTTATTTGATTGGAAGCAAGGTAAAATAATTACTTGAATTTAGAATTTGAAGCACTAGTTTAATTCTTGATAGGGGATTTGAAATTTCACGCGGGTCCCACTCGTTCCATGCTCCGAAAGATCCTCTACTATCAACCCCAACTCTTTCACTGACGAATTCTGATACAATAATTTGATACGTTCACGTGTGATGTCCATTGCCATGGATTTGTGATTACTACGTCTATTCTTCGCCCTGGCATTTATTACCCCAATGCCGTTATCTTCAATCACAAATTCAAGATTATCCTCTTGCCGACTGAAAGAAACTTTAATACGACTATCCTGATGTTCACTCAATTCCCCATGTTCGATGGCATTTTCCACAAAGGGTTGAGCTAACATAGGGGGTACTAACACTTTATCTAACTGAAGAGCCGGATCAATCTCAATTTTATAAGCTATTTTATGAGAGAAACGGCGATTCTGCAAACTGATGTAGTAACTCAGGATTTCCTCTTCTTTCTTCAAAGAGATCATTTCCTCCTTTGAATATTGTAATACTAAACGCATGAGACCGGCAAACTCCGCAACAAAATCAAAAGCATCCCTTGTTTTCTCTTCCATAATTAAACATTGCAATGCCGAAAGTGAGTTGAACATGAAATGAGGATTCATTTGTGTTAATAAGATTTTCTGCTCCAATATCAGTCGCCGCTGCCGCTCTCTGATGTGTCTAATTTTAAAAATTACTAATACTATAATGGCTGCCATTATAAAAATCACAAACAAGGCCCACATTATCAGATCTCTCTTTTCATCTTTCGCTTTCAATGTCAATATTTCTTTCTGGCTCTTTTCCGTATGATATTTTTTTTCCAGATCCAATAACTTACTAAATTTTTCCTCTGAAAAAATCGAATCTTTAATGGCATGATAACTAACCAATGCTTCATTCGCTTTCTGATAATTACCCATGGAAGTATAAACTTCATAGATACTATACAGATTATCTTTCTGAAGATTCTTTATCCCCAGGTTTCTATTCTCTTCTTCCACATGTAAAAAAT
>JAEINY010000231.1 GCA_016342595.1 Marinilabiliaceae bacterium | reverse complement strand
CATTGCCAACCTGCTTTTAAAAGCAATCGTTTCTTCTTTAAAGATTCGTTTCAGTATTTCAAATCCCGATAGCTATCAGGACTGCCCTATGGGCTTTTCAGCGTGCCTCCCCGTTTGAAAGCGGCTGCAAAATAACGGATAGTTTTTGGGATTTCCTAATGGTGGTGGGAGTTTTGTTTCACAAAAGAGACACATTGCTATTAATCAGGGGTATAATTTTTCAAAAAAGCCAGGGTACGATAACCCTGGCTTTAATAACAACTAATTCCAAACTATAATTAGCATTACTTGTTCCAAACAATACCTCTCATTTCACCCTGATAATTTCCGGTTACGTCATTAAATTTAACACCTGCTACTTTATCTAGTGGGAAATATACATTAAGACCAGTTTCTGTGCCATCAATGTCTGCATCCAGATCATCTGCAGCTCTGACAACATCCCAAAGGCGGAAGTCTTTAATGGAGCCGTCCATCTTGCCCCAACCATTACCAAGCCACATTTCTCCCCAACCCGATTCTCTAAGTGAGCCTCTATCTTCACTAACAGCTTTTTCCACACCGTCAACATATATCTTAGTTGTTCGGGCAGTATTATCATGAACAACAGCTACATGTTGCCATTCGCCAGTTTTCATTACCAAAGGATCTGTTATAAGTTCATCCCAACCCCTATCACTGTCATCATGGCTAAAATTCCGTAATCCGCCTGATTGCAATACATTCTCTTCCGTCAGTTCGGTATATCCGTACACCCAAACTCCATTTTCTCCATTATTAAAGAATTCTCCTGTACCATAACCAAACAAAGATTTTACCTTAACATCAAACTCAATAGTATAATCACCTTGAGGTGTATAATTAGGTGTTATCCGCAAACCTACAGCATCAGGATCTTCACGATCAATGAATACGCCGGTTGCATCCGCCACTAAATTCTTTTGAACCGCCGCCAGCTGTGTATTAATATAATCAGCTTTACTATCCAGCTGATCCTGACGAATAGCGTTTTCTTTTACTTCCGTGGCATCATCAATCAGTGCTTGAATATAATCTATGGTTCCTACCGGATAATCACCATCATTGGTTCCTTCCGTTACAGATGCTTTTAATGTCTCCGCACTGGCAATTGCTGTATTTAAAGCAGCAGGATCAAGCTCGATAACCGGAGGTATACCATCTAACATCCAAGCAATCTCACCAACAAACTTAGCCTTATATTTACCAGAGGCATCGGCAAATTCACTGCCCAAATCAGAATTCAGTGGTAATAATACTTCCAGGTCAGATTCAGTTCCAGTCAACTCGGCATCTTTATTATCATTAATTTGTTGTTGCGTACGAATGCTAGCCCATAATCTGAAATCTTTAACCATGGCATTCACCACACGATCTTTCCAGGTAGGACTGTTACCAATGACGATAGGCACATCTGCTGCCAGAAGATAACTGGCATCTTGCGAAATCACTTCTACACCATCAATGTATAATTTTTGATGGGATCCATCATTGGTAAGTGCTACATGAATCCATTTGCCTGCTGTAATCACACCCGGATCAGATTTCACATCTGACCATCCATTATCGCCAACTACGATTTCAATGTGTCCATCACCAAAGTAACGCACACCAAAACCACTATCCGGCCCCATCTGCTCACTGGAGAATAAATTATTGCTATGCCCCCGTTGCTGAAGATTGACGACATATACTTGCGTTTCAATAGTAAAACTACCACTAACGACACTTTTCAATTTACCAGTCTCTCCACCACCTGAAGGATTATCCAGTAATTCAATATACGCATCAGGCTCTTGTTTTATCCATGGAATGGCAAGTGCTACTGTATTGGCCTTGAACTTATCAATGTAGATGGATAATTTATTGGCTGCATCAGCTACTTCATCCTGACTATCTGAATTAAGCAGCTTCCAATTCACCCAAGTCACCACTTCCTGCAATTCAGCTTTCGATCCGGGCTTATAATCTCCAGGTTTGATGCCCTCCTCTGAGTTGGCAATTAAATTCTCAGCCTCAGCTAATAATACATCAATGGACTGTGTATCCCAAGGCCCGCTGCTATCATCATCCTTACACGAGGCAACGGATAACATCAACAATAGTGATAAGATGCCAGATAATAAGGCACTTCTATATGTATTTGATTTCATTGTGTTACAATTAAAATTAGAAATTACTACTCATTAAACCATTACTCTTGGTTTTAGTATCAGCGACATCCCACCACACCTTAATATCCATACGATCGGTGGTGACATCCTGCATCCCATTCGGCATGTTATCTTCATTCTGACGGTGCTCATTATCGGGATAACGTACACGCTTCACCCAAGTACCCTCTGCTACAGTAGAGCTACCACTCACGCCATCAACAGGTAAAGACAAGTCCGGATAATCCGTTCTACGGAAATCAGCCCATCCCTCTACGCCATTAGGGAAGTTAGCCAGCCATTTTTGCGTAATGATTTTTTTCAACTGTGCTTCATTTGAGCCTGTCAAGTTGTTTACTCCATCCAAATAGGCCTGAGCTGCATCAGCATCAACACCCACATATTCCATAGAAGCTTGAATACCTTCTTTAAAGAGAGCGTTTGCATCGCCTGAAACCCAGCCACGAAGAGCCGCTTCAGCCATCAGGAATTTCACTTCTGAGTAGAACATCACCGGACAATACATCTTGTTTATTCCCTCACCTACAAAATCAACATATCCACCTTCCAGGTTAATGGTAGCATTTTTTTCTTTGGCATCACTTGGTACTAAGTTATACCCATTAGCCAATCCTTCGTAGCGTTCGTAACCTGCATCTTCTTTAGACGTCGCTTCACCTTCTACTTTATAAGTAAACCAAATAGGTGTCCGTGGATCCTCGCCCACACTGGATTGATTATATAAGTTATCCATAAATGTTTTGGAACAACGAATATTATCCCAGAACCAAGCCATTTGGTGCAAATAATCGTACCAGCCTTCTTGCCACATGGGCACTTTAGCTACATCAGCGTTACCAGCTAATAATCCACCAGGCCCGTTTACGGCAGCATCTACTTCAACCTTCGCTTTAGATGGATCTACATTGGACAAACGCATGGCCAAACGCAAACGCAAAGAATTACCAAAACGCTTCCACTTTTCGGCATCGCCTTTAAACATCAAGTCATATTCTGAATCATACTTATACTGCTCAGCATCACCAGTAATACTCGTAATGGCCTTATCCAACTTTGCTAAAAGGTCATAATAAATGTCCTTTTGTGAATGATAAGGCACTGACTCACTCGTACTGGCTTCGAAGTAAGGAATATCTCCATAGGTATCTGTCATACGCGACCACCAGTAGCACATCCAGATTTCTTTAATAGCCAAGGCGTCTACATACAAGGGATCTTCTGCATACATTTCATCCATGGCCAATGATTGGCGTAGATGACGCGTGTAGTGCTCTTTCCATTGATTACCTATCCAACCGTCTACATACTCGTAACGTGGTGAAGCAAAACCAGACACCGTATTGGCCCAGTATTGACTGTATAAATCAGGATATAAATTCACGTTACGCTGGTAGTTGGCAAACACCTCCTGCAGCATCGCATTAAAGAAAAATTGTGGCTCTACTGATGTGGTTGCATCTTTGCGCACATTCATATCACCAAAATCATCGGAGCATCCATTACCTCCTATCAAAACCACTATGGCGATAAATGCTATATATATTTTTTTCATGCTATTCATTTTTTAGACATTAAAAACCAATGTTAAGAGAGAATCCGTATGTTCTGGTGGCAGGAACAGGCGCAAAATCAAAAGCCTGGGCTGCGTAAGCAGAACTATAAGCACTGGCATCAGGTACCGTACCCGGTGTATCTTTATAGAAATACAACAGGTTTCTTCCCACTAATGACACACGCATACTCTGAATTGGATTATGAGGAATCCGGCTAATCAAACTTTTCGGTACATTGTAGCCAAACACCACTTCCTTTAACTTCATGTGAGAGGCATCATACAAGAATTCTTCATCGACTTTAGCCACTTGACGCCAATATTCTTCAGCACTTACCAATTCATTATTCACACCCCCTTCAGCAGTTACCCCATCTACAAAGAAAGAGATACGATCATTGGCCAAGGTACGCTCCGCTGTTCCGGCTGAAGTAGCACCTTGCTCTGAATTAGATAAAATATCGCCACCTTGCTGAACAGCTACTAAAGCAGCCATATAGAATCCTTTGTACTCTGCCGACAGATTAATAGATCCCGTCCAGTCAGCTTGCAAATTACCGATCACATGATCATCACCTTGCTCTGTTGTTGGTAAACCGTTGTCATCCACAATAATTTGTCCGGCCTCATTGCGGGCATAAACACTACCACGGATATCGCCTAATTTTCCACCTTCAACGGCCCATATACTTTGACCAAAATCATAATTTTTAGCTGCAAGAGGATCTGTTTTATCCACTAATTCATCTAATATATTTTCGTTCCGGGCAAAATTAAAATCCAATCCTAATTTAAAGTCATTGGTTTTAACAGGTACTGTTGACAACATCACTTCAAATCCCTTATTAATGATCAGCCCTGCATTAATTAACTTTTGCTCGAACCCGCCACTTTGTACAAACTCAATAGGCACAATCTGATTATTCGTTCGCTCATTATAATAGGTAAAATCAAGACCAATGCGATTTTTTAAGAAGCGCAAATCGGCTCCCACTTCCCATGATTCAGAAATTTCGGGTTTCAAATCCTTAACAACTGATACACCCACGACATTACCCCTGGTCAATCCATAATTCCAACTATCAAGTGTGTAACTCATATTTGTCGCATATGCACTAGTACCCTTACCTACCCTTGCCCAGGATGCTCTTACTTTTGTAAATGATACCCATTCCGGCATATCCACCATTTCAGATACGATACCACTCAAACTTACTGAAGGATAGAAATAAGCATTATCATATTCAGCATCAGCAGCAGTCAATGTTGAAGACCAATCTTTACGCGCTGTAAAATCCAGAAAGATCTTGTTATCATAGGCCACTTGTCCAAATCCATACATCGAACGTACTTCTGACTCAGAAATACTCTCTTCTCCATTGATATTAGACCCTGCTCCCAGGAAATAATCCCCTTCAGAAGATAGTTTACCCGAAGTGGCTTTGATTGTCCTGCTATAACGATGCATATTATTCGCACCAAAGTTCAAACCTAAAGCAAACTTCTCACTCAAATCTTTATTATAAGAAAGGAGGAACTCATAATTTTCTTCTTTAAAACGACGTTGTGAAGTATTATAATTTGGACGGGATGAATCCACGTTGTCACCAAATAAATATCCTTCTACCGCATCAAACTGATAGAAATCCAAACCATACTTTAACTTCGCTTTTAAATTGTTGGTTAGTTTCAAGTTGGCTGCCACATATCCGAAGGTTCTGTTTTTCTCATCTTCATTGTGTGTTTGCGCTTGCAAGAAGTATGGGTTGCGGTAATTGGCATTGGCAACCGTATATAATTTCTCTACATGCTTACCGGCAATGATATCGTATCCAGGTGCTAAATCCTGGTTGCGAATATTCATTGGCATGGTATTGAAGTACGAGATGTAACTGTAATTTCCTATTTCAGGACGCTGGTTACCTTCTGTTACAAAGTAAGCTACTTTCGTATCGATGTTTAACCAAGAATTGATATCGTAATCACCGCGAAAATCAAAGGTTGTTTTTTCTACTTCATGACCTTCGTAGATGCCATTCATCATATCTTTCCCTAAGGAAACACGGAAAGTACCGTCATCATTACCTCCCGAGAAAGCTACATTGTGCTTGTGACTCACACCTGTACGGGTAAAATCTTTCAAACGATCTTTCTGAGCTTCATATGGAATGGTTTCTCCGGTCCAGGATTCCAGCATCTGACCTGTCATTTCCGGTCCCCATGAAGAAGTTCCATTTTTATCATACACACCTTTTGAGCCCTGACCATACTTATCCTGAAGGTCTAACATATAAGCTGCTTCAGAGAATGTGATACCACCTGAATAAGAAATACCTAATCCTTTCCGTTTGGTACCTTTTTTAGTGGTTACTACAATCACACCATTTCCACCGCGTTCACCGTATAGTGCTGCCGCATTGGGTCCTTTCAGAATGGAAACCGACTCAATGTCTTCCGGGTTCAGGTCAAATGCACCACCTGCGCGGGATGTTCCACCCCAAACACCACCGTTTCGGTCATTGCCATTATCAAATGGCACACCATCAACTACCCATAATGGCTCATTATTATCCGTTAAGGAACTGGCTCCACGAATTTCAATACGCGAAGTACCACCAATACCTCCACCGGATTGATTAATCTGTACACCCGCAACTTTACCTTGCAATGAACTTATTACATCAGCATTTCCAGCTTGCGTCAAGGCCTCCGACTTCACATCCTGAACGGCATACCCTAAGGCTTTCTTTTCGCGCCTGATACCCAATGCTGTGACAATCACTTCATCCAATCCGGTTGATTCGGCTACCAGGGTGACATTTATTTCGGAGCGACCCGCCGCATTTAATTGCTGGGCATCAAAACCAATAAAAGAATACATAATGGTCGCGTCCGGATTATCCAACTCAATGGAGTACGTTCCATCAATACTGGTGATGGTACCGTTGGTCACATTATCTTTCTCGAAGACATTCACACCTGGCAGAGGCTCTCCGGTTTCATCCGTTACCGTACCTGTAATTTTCAGTTTTTGCTGTTGCTGAACTGCCGCTTCGTCCATGTAGCGTTTGGTGATGATGATATCCTGATCAATTATATGATATTTAAATTGTTCCGGATTCAAGACTTCATCCAATACTTTTTCCACACCCGCATCGATCACTACAATGTTCACCAGGCTGTTTTCATTCACATCTTCTTTATTGTAGAAAACATTGAACTGAGATTGTTTTTCGATTTCATCGAACACCCTTGATAAGGTGGATTTCTTTAGGTTGAGAGATACTTTTGAGTTTTGCCCCAACGTTGCAGCCGACACCTGCATCATCCCAACAATCATTAACAAAACGTATAGTTTCATAATAAGCCCGAATTTCTTGAGTTGGTATTTAGGAATACCACCCATTTTTTTGTTTTTTTTCATAAATTTGTAATGCTTAATTATACAGTTTATAATTAGTTATCCCCGGTTTGCCGACCGGTGGTAGAAGAATTGACGGGGATAGTTGCCGCTATTCCCGTTTCTTTTTTCATTTGGATTTCAACTCTGAACACGTGCCAGAGCCTTTTTTTCATGTTACCTGATTTTTTTAGCTCATTAGATTTTATCTTTTCGTTTAAGGATGATTACATCTTTTTTAATCTCATAATCCAGGTTTGAGGTGAGGCTAAATATCTTTAAGGTTTTAATAACCGATCGATGTTTTTCTAAAACACAGCGGAAACGTTCCTTCTTTAGTTTTTCATTCACGATGAGTATTTCCACATCGTACATTTCTGACATTTTTTTAGCAATCTCTTCCAGGGTGGCATCCTTAAACTCGTAACGCTCTTTTTTCCATCCGCTAATCGCTGCCATGTCTTTTACCTGACGAATCATTCCCTGTCCATCAGCATCCGTTGTATATTGCTGTCCGGGATTTAAACGGGCCAACTCAACATCAGCATCGCTTAAAATACCCACAGAGCCATTGTGCAAGGTGACTTCATATTGTTGTGACTGAGAATTAGAGATAACATTAAACTCCGTACCATATACTTTAATCTTATGCTTAAATCCTTCGACAATGAAAGGTCGCTTTTTATCGTGCGCAATTTTGAAATAACCTTCCCCTTCCAGGCTGGCTTTTCGCGTATGGTTCTCCATATCGTAGCCAAACGTCAGTTCAGATGCAGCATTCAACCATACTTCCGATCCTTCAGGCAAGGTAAAACTGGTCGTTTGTCCTTTGGGTGCCTCAATTTTGAAAGTACCGGCCAGCAGCTGATCCCGCTGATTCAATCCTTGATCAAAGAACAACACAGTGATACAAAAACCCACTACTAAAATTGAGAGCGAAGAATAAACAGCCTGTTTGACTTTCCGGTTTCTTTTTAATAAGTTATTGATAACTCCTGTTTTGGTCCGCTCACGTCTTTCATTCACGCGCTTCTGACTAATCATAATTAACTGAGCCTGAATCAAGCGCTTTTGCTTTTCATAGAGTTCCCGGTTATTCTCACTTCTCTGCCACCACTGCTTAAGCATATCCTGCTCCTGCACAGTAATGTCACCATTAAATTCCCGTGTAATTAATAATTCTATTTTTTCTTGCTCTGTCATCCTATTCGTTCGTTTCTATTGGTAGAACGAAATTAAAAATCGCTACCCTGACAGCGAGCTCCTATTTTTTTTACTTTTTTTACACTTTTCGCAACCTCGCATTACCACTAGCTACCTATCAACAACTTAAACGATGAACATTATACCATTCGATTGCGAAATATAGAGCTCGATCTCATAAATCGGCATAAAGAAACCACATCGGGACAGCAAGTGTATATCTTATGAGAGGTTGTATTGATGGTATGATACCCTTCTGTGAACTACCTTATGCTTTTTGCCACAGCGCGCTATCATATAACAAGCTTTTCCTATCAACGAATTAACGCGATTTTTTTTGTCCACAGATTACATGGATTTAACAGATTTTCTATCGTTATCATGCCAATGGTAAATCAAGTATTGAAGTGCATTGTTTTTGTAAATCCTCTGTTCCTTTTTTTCAATATTCAAAACGGACCTCCTCTGTGGAAAAGGATCGGTTAAAGAAGTTATGCATATTCCGGCGCATGGAACGGACAGCGGTTATCGTCTCATTGGGTGCGCCGGTTTTTATGGGCCATCCTATTATCATAGGGCTCCGCTTCGCTGCACCCTCTGCTATTACGATGTCGCTCTTTCAGAGCTATAGATTGTTTCGCTCAACCGTGAATAGAATTTATCTTGATTATCATACACTTAGAAGAGAACACCTGGCAGGTATTCCGAAAGACTATCTCTGAGATGCTTGAGTGATCGCGACATCTGTGTTTCCACTGTTTTGGCTGATAGGGACAGTTCAGTGGCAATCTCCTGATAAGACATGCCTTTTTCACGACTCATCCTGAATATTTGTTGTCTTTTTTCAGGAAGCATCTGAATGGCTGCTTGAATGGCTCTTTCAATTTCCTCCTCCAAAAGA
>JAEINY010000230.1 GCA_016342595.1 Marinilabiliaceae bacterium | reverse complement strand
TTAAGCGATCAGCTAAATGTTCATCGTAAGCCATGTGTTCAAATTGTAGAGATGAATACCAGTAGAATTGATCATCAAATTAAATGAAAAAGCTACAATCTGTCAATTGTATTTGTGTCGATATTGAATGGGAGTAATACCTACCAGATTGGTAAATAGCTTTCGGAAGGAGCCGGAATCTTCATAACCTACTTCCTGAACGATTTCTTCAAAGGTTAATTGGCTGGTTTCCAAAAAATGACGTGCAGCTTCTACTTTTACACGACGAATATACTCAGCCGGCGTTTGGCCTGTGGCAGTTTTAAAACGACGGTTAAAATGACGCACACTTATTGATACTTTGGGGGCCAATATTTCAATGGTCCATTTTTGGGATAGTTGATCTTCAATCAATTTTTGAGCTTTTAAAATGGCATCGTCGTGATGGGTTTTCTGACCGCTAAACACTGCATACGCAGATTGGGGATCCTTATTCATATCAAGAAGCATAAATTTCGATAAGGCTATGGCTGTTTCCCGGCCCATTTGCTTCTCTACCAGATAAACCATCAGATTTTGGAAGGATAAAGTACCTCCACCCATAAGAATTTGTCCATGATCTATCAAGATTTTTTCATCACAAAGCGTAATATGAGGGTATAATCGATTGAATAAATCCGCTGCCTGCCAATGCGTAGTGGCTGTTTTCCCATTTAACAGGCCTGCTTGTGCCAGGATGAAATTACCCGTGCAAGTGCCTATGATTGTGGAATGATGTGAATACATATTATTGATCCACTCACAGACTGATTTTGAATTATTTATTCTTCCAGCAATATTGTTTTCAATGCCTGGAACAATTACAAAGTCAGGAACCTTATCGTAGTTAAAGATGGTGTCATGACAGTTTAAGGGCATGTCATAACTACAATTGACTGCAGTTGTTTCGTTTGTGCTGAGCAAAATAACATTAAAGTGTTTAGTCACTTCAC
This sequence comes from Marinilabiliaceae bacterium, assembly GCA_016342595.1. Lineage (GTDB taxonomy): Bacteria > Bacteroidota > Bacteroidia > Bacteroidales > Marinilabiliaceae > JAEINY01. Next base: position 8,399 of record JAEINY010000230.1, on the reverse strand, counting down.
CATGGTAGAAACGATTGGCATTGTTTAACAGGGATACCATACCCGTGATGGCAAAGAGTGAGCAATCGTTGAAAGACACTATAGCAACATTCATAATGAATAGGATTGAAAACAAATCTAAGTCAAAAAATGCAAAGAGAATAACAGATGGCTGAAATGCCATATAAGAATGGCAGAAATGCCACTGATCCTTCATGAATGCATGCAATAGCTTTGTGCGATATAATTTTAATAAAAAGAGATATGAGCACACGGATTCAATTTTTACAAGATCAATTTCAGCAAAGCCGGAAAGTATTGAATAGCTTTTTAAATCAGGTGCCGGATGATAAGTGGTTTGTTGTAGTCGGACAACCCTAGTCAAATATTGCCTGGCAAGTAGGCCATCTGGTTATTGCCACATATTTTCATGGCATTGGCTTAATTGCCGGAAATGAGAGTGTCACTCTCAACAAGCTTTCTTTCCATATCTATCGTAAATATTGTGTTGGTTTAGGCTCAAGAGAGCGTGTGTTGCCAAAAGGTTTGATAGATCCTGGTCAACTGAGGAATGAATTGGTAATGGTTCAAACGGCTTGTGATGAAAAGTTGTTGGCATTGTCTGGTGAACAGTTGGACTTGGCTCCAGAGCCATCTCATCTAAATCATCCCATTGCAGCTACAAAATATGAGGTTTTATCGTGGATGTTTAAGCACGATGCCTGGCACTGTGCGGAGATGGAATTGATCAAGTTAAACCTGGGATTAGGTTTTAAATGGCAATAAAACAAAACACCCTTGCTTCTGATTATGAGGGAAGGGTGTTGGTTTTATTTCGATAGATATATTCCCAATCTGAAGCCGGCAGCCAGGTTCATCCCCCAAAAGTTCCCTTCGTAACGTCGGGCATCACTCCAGATCCATTCATCCCAATCGGTACTGCCATCCGGATCAATAGATGGGTTTTCAACGTCGACATACTCACGATCCAGGAAACGAAATCCAATACCAACAAATGGATCAAATACCATGCGCGAACCCATCCTGAGGCTTACCCCAAATTTGTAATGGGCACCAAACTTAGAACGTTGGTAGGTGGCTTTATCGTAATCAATACGTATTTCTCCTTTATCCTGGTAAAAATGATCATCTTCAAGGGTTTCTTCCAGGTAATTGTAGTAAAATTCAACAGAGCTATACCAACGTGCACGATACTTATCATTAAAGAAGAACTTTATTTCCGGACGTACTTCAAAAATACGGTATGATCGGTCATTCCAGCTAATATTGTAACTGCCACGTTGATAGTTGGACAAATTAAAGCCAATATCGGTGCCAATGCTGATACGTTGTGATAGGCCCACTTCAGCACCTAATCTGATACGAGGATAGGTGTCGAAAGATGATAAGGGAGCCCAGTTTAAGATGATGCTTCCTGTGTAATCGTGTTCAATGGTTTCGTCTTGCGCGTTTACAAAGGTGCAAAAACTTATAACTGATAGAATTATTAGCAAACGTTTCATGGGTCTTTCGATTAGTACATTGTTAAGACAATCCAATTGTTCTTTGGACGTACTCTATTCAGCTTCTGAAAAAAAGTTTTTGTTTTAGTCAGAGACTGAATGAAAAGGTGGAATGATTTCAATGGAGGGGTATGTGCCCGACTATCTTTGTAATAGTAAAAGAATATTGATTTGGAGGAGAGATTTTTTCAATTCTACAGATTTGCTACAGATTTGATTTCTAATTTTGGGTAGAAAGTTGTCCACTTAACTTTTGGGAGAACGCACACATTATTACCAGGATACAAAACATATGGTTGGTTTAATTGGCATAAGTCACCAAACAGCACTATTAGAGATTAGAGAACAATTGGTTATTTCCAGGGCGGAGATAGCTGGTTTGTATGAATACCTGAGTCGCAAATGCGATGTGTCAGGTATTTTTGCATTGAGTACCTGCAATCGGACCGAGTTGTATTTTGAAGCTGATAGTGCATTAATTACAGATGCAAATGATTACCTCGCTGAAGTTACAGATGCCTATGTGGCCTATTTCAAAAAATCGGATGAGGTAAAGAAATACCTTTACTCCAATGTGGGAATCGACGCGGCACGTCATTTGTTTAGGGTGGCTACAGGCCTGGATTCACTCATTTTGGGTGAGTACCAAATTGTATCGCAGATTAAGGAGGCCTTTAGCTGGGTGGATAACACAGCTATGGTAGGTCCCAAAATTACCCGCATGGTTCATAAGGCTTTTGAAGCCGGTAAACAAGTGAGAACGCGTACGGATTTGAATAGAGGTGCTGTTTCGGTGAGTTCGGCAGCTGTAGAACTGGCGGGTAAAAAACTAGGATGTCTGGCTCATTCCAAAGCACTGACAGTGGGAACGGGTGAAACAGGTTCCATTGTAGCGCTTAATCTTTCCAAGAAAGGCTGTAAAGATATCTGGGTAACCAACCGGACCGCTGGTAAAGCTGAGAGGTTGGCAGATCGCATTGGTGGCATCGCCTATCCTTTTGAAGATTACACACAACAATTAATTGAAACGGACTTAGTTCTTTATACGACTGGTGCACAGCGTGCTTTATTGACCAATGAATTGGCCGAAAATATCATGGCAGCACGTGATCATCGTCCATTGATGGTCATGGATCTGTGCAACCCGCGAAATGTAGATCCTTTGGTGAAGCAGATTGAAGGCCTCACGCTTTATGATCTGGACCAAATGGAAGAAGTGGTGAAAGCGAACTTTGAAAAACGCAAAGGTAAACTCGACGAGGCGGAAGCCATCATCGATGAAGTATTAACCGAATTTGATGATTGGATGAATGTGCGGCGCATGAGTTCAGCCATTGCAACCATCACCTCTACTTTTAAAGATATCAATCAGGAAGAGGCGCGCAATTATAAAAAAATTAAGGGGGACGAAGACGATCATCAAAAGATAGCGGAATACGGGCAACACTTGAGTTCTAAACTCACGCGTATGATGATCAAGCAAATTCGTCAGATCACCAATGAAGGTCGTGACCCTGAAAAAGTGAAAATAATCGAAGAATTTTTTAACTTCAGCTCTTAAAATATAATAAGGTAAGTAATTACTTATCCCTTATTCTAGTTCTGGTAATATATGACAAACTCTTCTATTCGAATTGGGACCCGTGGCAGCCAGTTAGCCTTGTATCAAGCTAACTTAGTAAAAGTAAAACTGGAACAGGCATTTCCTCAACAAGCATTTGAGCTGGTTATTATCTCCACCAAAGGCGATAAGATATTGGATGTAGCCTTGTCTAAAATTGGAGATAAAGGATTATTTACCAAAGAACTGGAAGTGGCTCTCTTCAAGGGAGAAGTAGATATGGCCGTTCACAGTCTGAAAGATATGCCAACGGTTTTTCCGGAAGGGGCACAGCTGGGAGCCATCATAAACCGGGCCGAATACAAAGATGCCTGGGTCAGTCGTGATGGACTGAAGCTGGAAGAGATGACAAAGGATCACAAAGTGGCCACTTCAAGTCTGCGACGTAAAGCACAGGTACACCGCATAAACCCGGATGTTCAAGTGGTAGATATTCGTGGTAATGTGAATACCCGTCTTCAGAAAATGGGTGATGGCTACTGCGATGCCATGGTGATGGCCGGTGCCGGATTGATTCGTTTGGGTTTGGAAGAATATATCACCGAGTTATTTGATGCCGACTATTTTGTTTCGGCCTGTGGGCAAGGGGCTATTGCCATTGAGATACGTGAAAATGATGAATCCATTGATAAAGTAGTAAAAGCCTTGCATTGCGAGGATACTTATCAACAGATTACTGCCGAGCGTAGTTTCCTGAATGAATTGGAAGGGGGTTGTCAGATTCCTATTGGAGCCCATGCAACGATTACCAATGGTCAATTGCGTTTGTTAGGTTTGGTGGCTATGCCGGATGGGTCAAAAGAATTGAGAGGCATTGAGCAAGGCGAAGCCCGGGACGCGGAAGATATCGGTCGCAAGTTGGCCAAACAATTGGTTGTTCAGGGAGGCAATGAGATATTGGATCATGTCAGAAAATTCAACCTCTGATTATGAGCAATACGATACAGCACCAACCCGTTATTATATTAACACATCCTCACAATGATAAGGATGTGCTAAAAAAAGGACTTGTTAAATCAGGTCTGGAAGTAATCACAGATGTGATGATCGAAACAGATGCCATTGCTCTTTCTGAGGCGGAAAAAAAAGTCATCTTTAGCTGTCGACGCATCATACTAACCAGCAAGCGAGGAGTAGAGTATCTCTTTACCCAATTACGTCCGGCTGAAATACTGGATAAAAGCTTTATCTGTATTGGTAAGAAAACCGCCATGGCGCTGGAACGGAAAGGGATCAAACCCTGGTGGGTTTCGCATGGAAAGACTGCCTCTGATTTAGTGAATGAGCTGCGACATGCGCGGTTTCAAAAAAATGAGAAATGGATTGCCCTCTTAGGAGACCTGGCTGAAGATACGCTGGAAGAGGGCTTGAGCCGGTTGTGTGATTTTCAGAGAATAAATATTTATCGAACAACCCTGGTCAAACAATCATCTGATGAAACAGTCAGGCGCTTGCAGAAACGGGATAAAGTGTTGGTGGTATGCACCAGTCCGTCCTGTTTTCACGGATATATAAATAATTACAGCAATCATATTCATCCGGGAATTCAGTTTGCTTCCATTGGGCCGGTCACCACTAAAGCCATGTTTGCCAAGGGGATTGAGCCAATGATTGAAGCCAATCGCTCCACTTATGAAGGATTGTTATTAGCCTTGAAATCAAAGTTAACACCTATATATCGTTAAACCATTTAATTTTATTTATTATGGCATTTCCTGAAACCCGACTTAGAAGATTAAGATACAATAAGATTTTACGCAGCATGGTGACCGAGACGCATCTGCGTGTCGATGATTTAGTCTATCCTCTATTTGTTTGTCCCGGTGAAAAGGTGAAGAATCCCATTAATTCCATGCCGGGGAATTACCAAATGTCAATCGATGTATTGGTTGAAGAGTGTAAGCGCGCCGTATCTAAAGGTGTGAAGAGCATCTTACTATTTGGTATTCCGGAACACAAGGATGAGCATGGGCATGTAGCTTGTCAGCACGATGGTATTGTGCAACGGGCCATGCGTGCCATTAAAGAAGATATAAAAGACATTCAGTTAATTGCTGATGTGTGTAACTGTGAATATACCACCCATGGTCATTGTGGAACCATCATCGATAACGATGTAGATAATGATTCTACGCTAAAGACATTAGCCGCTCAGGCGGTTTCATTGGCCGAGGCAGGTGCCGATATCATTGCACCCAGTGACATGATGGACGGTCGGGTAGCGGTTATCCGGGAAGCTTTGGATAAGAATGGTTTCTTTAAAATTCCAATCATGTCCTATGCTGCTAAGTATGCCTCAGGTTTTTACGGGCCATTCCGTGAAGCTGCCGACAGCGCCCCTCAATTTGGCGACCGCAGTACTTACCAGATGAATCCGGCTAACAGCGATGAAGCCATGCGTGAGGTAGAAGAAGATATCTTTGAAGGCGCTGACATCGTAATGGTCAAGCCGGCATTGAGTTACCTGGATGTGATTTATCGCGTGAAGAATGAGTTCAAGATGCCGACGGCTGCTTATAATGTAAGTGGCGAGTTTAGTATGGTGAAAGCAGCAGGTGCCAACGACTGGATTGACGAGACACGGGTCATGATGGAAGTGTTGACATCCATCAAACGCGCCGGTGCTGATATCATTATCACCTATCATGCCCTGGAGGCCGCTGATATTTTGAATAACCATAAATAAAAGTAACGGAAACCACGAAATATATCATGCGTGGTTATACACCCTGGAGGGGTGCAACAGTAATAGCCCGGGGCAACGCCCCGGGTATCTGGAATGTAACAATATTGGTGTAATCAAATGGTTCGCTTATTCACACAGCAACCATACGCCGGAATATAGCGTGGCAACAAGAGCCTCAACTCACAGGAGTATTTTAATAGACTCCTTCGAATCACGAATTAATCAAATAATAATGAAACTATATAACAGCATAAACGCCTTTAAACAAGCTAAAGAAGTGATCCCCGGAGGAGTTAATTCACCGGTACGTGCTTTTAAGAGCGTAGGCATCGATCCTTTATTCATTCAAAAGGCCAAAGGCACCACTATTTGGGATATTGATGATAACCAATACACTGATTTTGTAGCATCATGGGGCCCACTGATTTTAGGTCATGCGCACGATGAGGTGTTGGAGGCAGTAGCTCAGGCAGCGGCCAATGGTACCAGTTATGGTGCGCCAACGCTTATTGAAACAGAGATGGCGGAGCAAATCGTGAAGATGGTGCCATCCATTGAAAAGGTACGTATGGTGAACTCCGGTACAGAAGCTACGATGAGTGCCATCCGTTTGGCACGTGGATTTACCAAACGGGAGTTGATCATTAAATTTGCCGGTTGTTACCATGGACATGGCGATAGCTTCTTGATTAAAGCGGGTTCAGGTGCCATCACCTTAGGCTTGCCGGATAGTCCGGGTGTAACGAAGAGTACAGCCAAAGATACCTTAACAGCCGATTACAATAATCTGGAGTCGGTGAAAGCACTCTTTGAAAAGCATAAAGATCAGATTGCGGCCATCATTGTTGAGCCAGTGGCCGGTAACATGGGAGTCGTACCACCGCAAAAGGGATTCCTCGAAGGATTGCGTGAGTTATCAACAGCCAATGGTGCCTTGTTGGTTTTTGATGAAGTGATCACTGGTTTTCGTTTGGCTAAAGGTGGCGCGCAGCAGCACTTCAAGGTGATGCCCGACCTGACAACTTTAGGTAAAATCATCGGTGGTGGATTGCCGGTAGGTGCGTATGGTGGTCGGAAAGAGATCATGGATCAATTGGCACCATTGGGTCCTGTTTATCAGGCAGGTACCTTGAGTGGTAATCCATTGGCCATGGCGGCCGGATTAACGGCACTGAAGAAGCTGGATGAAACGCCTGATGCCTACGAAGAGTTAGAGAAAAAAGCCGCCTGTGTAGAAGCTGGTTTGCGAAACAATGCTAAGGAGACAGGTGTGTCAGTTGTAGTGAACCGGGTGGGATCTATGATGACAGCTTTCTTCACAACATCGCCGCAGGTGACTTCTTTTGAAGAAGCTATGACAGCAGATACCGATAAATATGCTACTTATTTTAATAGTGCATTGGAAAGTGGATTGTACATTGCACCTTCTCAGTACGAATGCCTGTTCATCTCCATGGCCCATACCGATGAAGATATTGAGAAATTAATCGCCGGAAACAGAAAAGCGTTAGAGGCACTGAAATAAGAAATAATGTTTCAGGTTGTATGTTTCATGTTAACACACAACCTGAAACTTACAACCTGTAGCTTGAAACTTGAAACCTGTAACCTGCAACTTACAACCTGAAACTTGAAACCTAAAACCTGTAATAGGGCTAAGGACTGCCTACTGACTTAAAACTACAGACGATATTATGCAATCACTATTTACAGATACGATTCAAGAAAAAGCGACTTCGCGACCACCGGTGTGGTTCATGCGTCAGGCAGGTCGTGTATTGCCCAATTACCGTGCACTCAAAGAGCATCATTCTTTTTCAGAGATGATGGAAAGCCCGGAGCTGGCTGCCAAAGTGACCCTGATGCCCATTCATGATTTGGGCGTGGACGCTGCCATTTTGTTTTCTGACATATTAGTGGTACCTGAAGCTTTGGGTATGTCATTGAAATTTACCAATGAAGGGCCTGTGTTTGGTGCGCCTTTACATACCTATAACGATCCGGTGAAACAGTTGACCCGTGACATGACCAAGTTAGATCACGTCTATGCGGCGATAGATGAGATTATCAAAACACGTCCCGCCAATATGCCATTGATCGGTTTCTGTGGAGGATTGTTAACAACTTTTTGTTTCATGTTTCGGGATAATGTGCGCGACATCACCTTTAAGAATGCCACTGAATTTCTGTATAAGGATCGCAAAACCAGTCAGAAGATCATTGATGCATTGACCGAAGTATCCATTGAATACGCTTTGAAACAAGTCGATCATGGAGTAGAAGCCTTCCAGTTGTTTGAAACATACGCTGGCTTATTACCGGAAGAATTATACCTGGATATGATCTTGCCAGCTTCCAAAAAGATATTAAACGCCGTTCGGGATAAAGGTGTACCAACCATTTACTTCCCAAAAGATTTGGGGCATGGCATCTCTGCCGTAACTAAAGATGTAGCTGATTTTGTGGGCATCGATTGGCGCATGTCATTGAAACATGCCCGTGAGATTGTTGATCCTGAAGTAGGCCTACAAGGTAACCTCGATCCGCGTTTGTTATATGCCGATCAAGCCACCATCGAAGCCGAACTGAA